>DATFDI010000016.1:0-47111 GCA_035252175.1 Nitrososphaeraceae archaeon | reverse complement strand
AGCAGCTGACGCATCAGCTTGGAATTTAAGCGTACGTACTTCTAGCTGTATAACTTGTTCAGCAAATGGTATGATAAAATGTAATCCTTCTCCTAATACTCTATTTTCAACAGCACCAACATATAGAACAACTCCTCTGTGCCCCGCCGGTACAACCACCGCAGATTCAGACATGACTAGGATAATAACGATAAATGTTACTATCCCTGCTAGGATTTTTAGCTTGTTAGGTCCTAGAATGGAACGTCTCGACGGAATCATAAGTATCTCGTTTTTACAACAATACTTAGTTAAGAGACAATTTAAATATGCCGCAATTATAAACTAAATTTTTTATATGATTACCATACTAGACAGAATCAAGTTATGATGAATACTATATTTGTGATGAGCTAGAATTTGGATAGCTTGTGCCAACGATAAATTCTTCAACCATCCCCGCTTGTACCAACATAGCAGACCTACATTTCCGGGTAGTTTTTTTACCTATTTCTTCTTCAAAACCAAAGAAAGACATCATACTTGCCACGACTAAAATACTGGTCAGGTGTATTGATGATTATAGATCCTATGACGTTTTTTTCTTGATGTATCGAATTTCATTTCATCTCACAAAGATTTGAAAGTAAAGAGTCCACTATCTGCATTTCAAACATTGTGAGGGACATTACTCAAAAAACGCTAGTGCTTGTATATTTATGTTCAATTTCAGAGACGGATAAAGATGACCAAATGATAGATATTTATCAAAAGGTTATCATATGGGCTGATGTTGTAATCATTGCTACTCCGATCAGGTGGGGTAATGCAAGCTCACTTTATTATCAAATGGTCTAGAGGATGAACTGTGTACGAAATCAGAGTATTACTCATGAAACTTATCTTATTCGAGACAAAGTTGCTGCGTTTATAATTACAGGAGGTCAGAACAACGTACAGCATGTTGCTGGAGAATTCATGACATTTTGGTCGCAACTTAGTTTTGTTTTCGGCAAATTTCCATTTGTAGGTTGGACTAGAGGTTGGTATGCCGAAGATACAGAGAATAACTGTGATAAGATGAAAGAAAATAAACCCATGCGCCAAGTTATCATAAGACTAAAAACGGTAGAGATGTCAAGACCAGTAAAACAAAATCGATATGACGAATATGTATTAAGGCAGGCCTGCCTTCCAATTGTACGCTCTGGCCAGCTAGGTTCTTTACCATCATAGGCAGATAGATAAATCTAAAAATCTGACCGACATAATATTTACGAAGGGAATTTCTGAACTTTGAACACAAAAAAGCTGTCTAGTTGGAATGGCATAGAAGCAAGGTCGCAGAAATGAGGTCTCGAGGCATTAGCCAAGCACAGACAGCTCGTAAACTGCAATTTCAGGGGCTTCATTAAAGAACAAACAGCCAGTTTTTTTGGCGTGGGTTAGAATTTCTCCATATTTTAGTCATCATCTGAGCAATAATCTATGTTATAACAAGCTATACAAATTTATTTTAGCTGTTTGAGGCCTTCGTTCATTACCACAAGAGTAGTTTCCAATCCACTTTATCCCCTTTGCATAACCCTAACCCTGGCATTGCAGGCCTAGATAACTTACCAACAGTAGGGCTTCAATGGCTTGTGCTCCCTCTCTTTCCATTTCTTGCATCACTACTAAGATGATAGCTTAAAAGGTACTCTTTTCAATATCTATCTGTCTATATTTCGACAAGTGTATCTATCTGCAAGGAGTGGATGAAGCGAATTCAACGGTATGATATTATTAAGCCTTGCTTAACTAAGTTCTGTTAACAATATAATTATTTTGATGATTATCTGAGAGAATGTTTCAAACTAAAACAACAACTATCGCATTGGTCAGTGCAATATTGATGACCTCAGCAGCATTGACAGGATTCGGAGTAATTATTACCAACCCGACAATAAATGCAAACGCACAGGTTCCAGGTGTGATTCCACAACAATCCAGCACAGATGAACAAGATACTGTTACTATCCAAAAAACAGGAGTGTCGAGCACAGATCCATTGCCAGGGCATTCAGCTCACCAATTAGTTATGGCCCTTCCACCGCGAAGTGATGGGAAAGTGTGGGTAGGTACTGTAACTTGGACTGCAAGCAAACCAGTAGAAGTCGTAGTGTTGCAAGGATATAATTCAAGCGTAACAGCTGATAGTGCTCATGGACAGCCATTAACAGCACCATTTGGTAATGGAGCAGTCGCGATATCATTGATAAAGACATCTAGCGGAACGCCTATAGCTTCAGGTAGTTTTCCCTTTGCAGGAAATGCACTTGCGTTTCATACATTAAGTGGAGCTAAGTTCACAGTAACATATACTGTATCTGCAACTGCAAGGGAACTATCCTCGTCAGTTCCGTCAACTTAATAGTACAATGAAATAGCGAAGACAATCCCACTAATCTATTATTTTTGTATATAGTCTTTTGTTACATATTCTCTTAAATAGCGCTTAACTCGGCTATACATGTATATGCGTTCCGAAATATGTGGCATATGAAGGTTATTGAGATAAATACAATCCTAAGAGAAGCATGGAATAAAACGCAATGAAGCAAATAATGCTGCATATAAAAGAGAAAAGATACAGACATTCTATCTTTTGCGTTAGCAGATTATCATGATTGTTTGAGCCTTTGATGCATGTGGCCAAAACTAATGGTGCGCTAATCGATGGTAACCGAAATATACGCGGAAAAAGTTATCTCTGAATGAGCAGAATGATGAAAAAATATGCTATCCCTGTGCTACAATGATTGCTACAGGGAATGAAAAATGGATTACGCTGTCTTTATAGTAACTTCCTACACCTAAGGTATTCTTCTTAATATCTTCTGCAAACAATTCGCGAATCTTATTTACATCTTCTGCTTTCGGAAATGATGCTTGCAATATTTTTTCTAATTCTACGTCTAGCTTATAAAATCCAACTTTCTTAGTGAACAACCCTGTCTTGTCAATCATTTCATGTAATTCTTCAAATGTCAAAGCTCTTACGTGTGATGGATCGCGAAGCTTTTCCACATAGTTATAGGCATTAATTTTATCTGCTTGGGGTGTAACATCTACTACAACAACTCTTCCGCCAGGAAGACACACGCGTTTCATTTCACTTAATACTGAACCTGGATCGATCATATGATGGAAGCTATACCTTGTGACAACTAAAGAAAATGACGCATCGTCATATGGCAAATGAGTTACATCTCCAATATCCCACGTTATATTGTTCAGCCCTTTTTGTTGTTGCAGTATCTTAGCCTGTTCAATCATTGCTGGTGTAAGATCAATTCCTGTTACACGTGATGTAGCTTTAGCGAGTTCGCAGGCTAATAATCCTGGGCCGCAAGCAATATCTAGAACTACATCCTTCTGGCCAGCATCACTTAACGCAACCAATAGTTTGAATGCTTCCTCGTGTGAATGAGCAGCCAAATTGGCAAATGGAATTGCTTGTTTTGTAAATTGATCTATGATTATATCATTATGATGGGATGAAGAGGACAGTGGCGTATGTTCCATTATGAATTTACTTTTATATCTTACAATAGACATTTAATAGTCTTGGCTGTGTAAACTCCATTTAAGACAATCCATCGTCGCCTTGAACTGGAACCAAATACAGGGTGTTGACTTCACGCGCAAATCAGGCTGCCCTATGGACATCTAAACAAATTCCAAATTAGTAAACATATGTAGCAGTAAAAGGGTATAGAGAGTAAACAATCTAGTAGCCACCTTGCTGTATAGGATGAACGAAGAGCAAGGACAAACCATTGACGTAAATATGCAAAATGATAAATCTAGGCACTTCCATTATAATATTGCCTTTCCTGCCCTGGGTAAATCACCCACAGGATCATATGGAACTGAGAACATAACCGAAATTAACAACAACCATTTGTAACTATCTGTTCTAACGAGATAAATATGGAATATAGTAGATTTCATAATGAGCAGAAGTTATCTGCTATTCATAGATATTTTGGGTTTTGATCGGGTATCGTCACGGCAGTGCTTATCCATTTACTTGCATTACAAATCAAAAAAGAGGAATTATGGCAGCAATGGTCCCAGCAACGGCGGAAGGCGCGGAAATCCGGGAATCTGCGGTAACTCGGGTATAGGACCTAATCCAGGCATTTGTTGTTGCTGTTGTGTTTGTGAAATCGTACTTGGCCTAGCCTGTAAAGTCGCTGTTAGGTCAGCTATCTTTCCGCTTCTATTTACTGTAAGTTTGATATTATCTCCTACATTCTTTTGTGATTCAATATAATTTATTATATCATCAATTTGCTTTACAGGATGACCATCTATAGCAATTATGATATCGCCTGTAGTGGCATTAGTAGATGTAATAATGGTGTTATCGTCTTCACCAGCATTATTTTGGTCCAAGCCTTTCAAACCAGCCTTGTCAGCAGGACTACCAGGCTGTACTGATGCTACTAGCACTCCCTTATAGTTTGCAGGTAGACCCGTAGCATTCGTCAACTCTGGAGTTATTTTTCCACCTGCGATTCCAAGCCATGGATGAGCATAACTACCATTTTTTATTAGCAATGGTACTTCTTTAGCAATTGTATCTGATGGAATTGCAAATCCTACACCGGAGTAAGATCCGGTCCTAGAAAATATTGCTGTATTCATTCCTATAACCTGTCCTTGAGTATTAAGCAACGGTCCTCCTGAGTTACCAGGATTGATTGCAGCATCTGTTTGGATTGTATCTGGTATAGAAAATCCAGTATCTGGGTCTGGAAGTAACCTGCCTTTGGCACTTACTATGCCGGTTGTTATAGTACCACTAAGACCAAATGGGTTACCAATAGCTATTACTTGTTCTCCGGGTCTAACAGCAGAAGAATTTGCCAAAGGAAGTGGTTTAACATTCTCTTCTGAGAAGTTACCTGTGATTTGCAGTATGCTTAGGTCTGAATAAGGATCCTTTGCTATTACCTTTGCTGGATATGTATTTCCATCTGTAAATGATACGTCTGCTCTGCTTGCACCATTAACAACATGGTTATTGGTAACAATATGACCTTTGTTATCGTACACAAATCCAGAACCTAATGCTGTACTTTTACCTGTTGCAGGAACACCATTTATAATAACCATCTCATTAGGATTACTTACTCTACTTGTAATTTGAACCACAGAGTTTTCTACTCGCGAAAAGACGTCAGGTAATGAAGCAAAAGATGATGAAGATGATGATGTCTGCTGTTGCTGTTGTGCAAAGGCTAAAGTCGGAAAACTATTTGTCGATAATGCTGCCATAGCAGCAGCTGCTACGGCTATAACAATAACTGTTACCAGCAATAAATTTCCTTTCTTATTTATCACATTCATATCATCAATGGTCGTTGTATGTTGCTATATACCTTACCGTCTAGTCAAAAGTAAATATTTTGTGGGCAGAGCCATGCTATTACAAGAGTTTGAGTCAACTGGCAAATGAGTCTGGTCATGGCAGTTGTGGATTCCGACTAAGTTAAGGCCATGTGTCTTAGTGTCTGAAAGAATTATGTGATAAACAAGCGGGTTATTAATAGTTGATAAGCCAGATGTTACAACGGAAGCTGACCTGTAACTAATCACATTCACTAAAAGAAGTAAACGACAGTAGCGAATGAATAAAAATAGAGGATTAGTTAGACGTCGCATTAGTTACAGTTATTGCATATTTTATTAGGAATATGAGCAAATGCAGCCTGACTCATGTGTGTGATTCCAATAGGTACAATAGCATGTGCTTGTTGTACTTCGACCATTCCGATAGCTGTTCCAGCACCCAACACAATCGCAAAAGCTATGGCAACTATGGCTAGCATTTCGTTATTCATGCGTGACTGGTAAATTGGAGACGTAATAAATATTTGCATACAAACAACCATGATAGCACTTCATCGATTGAAGGTCTAAAAATGGAACAACGCCAAACTAAAATTAGATTATCGTTTCCCGAGTTATTAATTTTAGATAACCAAGTTAACTCAATTTTTTAAAGTCTTTACAAAAAGTTCACGATATGACAGATTGGGTCCAGCTTATTACCTTTAATTAAGGTCATAAACTACGATGATAATCTCTCAATGTCAGCGGAACAACATTTGAAAACAGGTAAACATCCAAACGATTCCAGAGCTGAGATGACAATTATGATGCTGCCTTCAGATGCTAATCCAAAAGGGAATGTTTTTGGGGGTGTCATATTAAAATATGTAGATCTATTGCTGGTTTATGCGCCAAAAGACATGCCGGTCGTGGCAATATCGTCACTGCAAGTATGGATAGAATGCCTTTTTTAAAGCCAGTATTCATTGGTAATGCACTAATTCTTTCTGCAAGACTAAATTATGTAAAAAGATCTTCTATGGAAGTTGAAGTTACTGTGGAAGCTGAGGATCTAGACGACAGTATGATAATCCACACAGGTACAGCATTTGTAACCATGGTTGCTCTTGATAAATATGGAAAACCTACACAAGTTCCAGCACTGATATTGGAAAGAGATGATGATAAAATACGATTTCGACAAGGTGAAGCAAGAATGATTTCTCGTCTGAAGGAAGCAGGCAGAATGTAATTGAGGTTAGAGGAAAATGAGGATGGCCGCATTGCAATTAACCCAAGTTTGACAAGCTAATCACATCAATAAGGACTGCTGTAGACAATGATGGTGTATTAGACAAAGAATCCAAATCGTATACATATTTGATTAAGGCACATGTGTTACGCCCAGCTAAAATCAATCTCGTTAGCTTTTGCTACACTAAATATCATTTAGATAGTGTGTCCAAAATGCTTAATCCTATCGCCTTTTCTACTTTCGAATCTTGCTTGTCCTGCTTGTATTCCCATAGCTGGGCCATCTTGACTTAGTGATACTCGATACTGGCACACAAAGCATCGTTGTTATATTATAGCTATACATAACCTACCTAAAGATCATCTCAAAGTGTATACTAATACATATATCATATAGCCTCTTGTCAAATTAATAGTCATTATTCCATGGTTGCTATTGAAGTAGGCCAGCTAGTACAGGATTTCACTATTATCATGGTTGTTGCATCTGTCATGGCTTTAATTTCATACAAGCTAAAACAACCAATGGTTATTGGATATATAATTGCAGGTATGATTATCGGTCCTTATACTCCGCCATTTAGTTTACTCATAAATCCAGACATACTCAATCTGTTCGCTGAGATTGGAATTATTCTATTGCTCTTTGTTGTAGGAATGGAATTTCCAATCGAAAAACTTAGACGCATTGGTAGAAGAGCATTAGTAATTGCTTTGTCTGAAGCAATAGGGACTTTCGTTAGTGGAATTGTAATTGCCCAATACTTTCTGCACTACTCTCTTTATAATAGCCTATTTTTGGGATTAGCGATATCTGTTACTAGCACAGTCATAGTTATGAGAATCTTAGAGGAGCTCGATATGATAAAAGAAGAATCATCACAGCTAATCTTAGGAGTTGCTATAATTGAAGATATAGTTGTGATATCTATATTAGCAATCTTACAGTCAATAGGAACAACAGGTCAGTTATCTATTTCAGAATTGGGATTGTCAATAGGAACTGTGTTAGCATTTATTGCGGGCGTAATAATAATAGGCTCAAAAACAATACCACGCTTTGTTAATTATGTTGGAAGAACAAACCAGCATGATTTATTAATAGTGACTGTCTTGGGCATTGCATTTGGTCTTTCCTTTATAGCATATGAGATTAGAATATCAGTTGCTACAGGTGCATTTTTTGCTGGAGTCTTAATAGCAGAATCAAAAGTTCATTCTGTAACAAGGGTTATAGCGACTCCTATTAGAGACATGTTTGCTGCTATATTTTTTGTATCAGTCGGAGCACTAATGGATATTCGTCTTTTAGCCACCTTTATAGTTCCTGCTTTAGTATTAATACTGATATCAATAGCAGCAAAATTCTTTACTGTATTCTTGTCGTCAAGAGCACAGGGTATCAGCCTTCTTACTTCACTAAGAGCAGCATTTGGTCTATCATCATCAGGAGGAGAACTTGCCCTAGTTGTTGCTAAAGGTGGAGTTGATGTTGGAGTTACGAGCTCATTTATATTACCAATGGTTGGCTCGATGACAATAATTACGACTTTCATAACACCTTATATGGTAAAGATAGGATGGATGGTTGCTGATGCTATTGGTTCTCATGGTAGCAGTGGTAAGAATAATAAGAAAATCTGGCAGCGATTTGGATTAGCATTCGCTTTCTTTAAAAGAAATGTGAAAAGGAATAATCAACAACGGGACTGATTATATCACAATATTCGCTCTTATATCTCGTATTACGTAATTCTTCTATCAAGTCCTAGTTTGACGATCTTATAGAATGTCGTCTACCGTCTCTTCTTTTCCACCTTTTCCACGTTTATATCCATACAATTCTTCTATACAAACGGCAAAACCTACATGTGCACAATCATCCAATTCGCAATGCCTACAATATGGAACACCTTCACTTATTTGAACATCCACTTCAACATGCAAATCTGTATCATATAGTATTGTATGCTTATCGTTAACAAATTTTAGCAAAACTATAGGATTATCAGAAGTTATTGATTTTTTGTCATCCGAGTTCATCCAATGCATAAAAGCAAATGTTCCTTCGTTTAGGCTCTCACATTTATTATGAAATACGTGTCTATTATTGTCATTATTACTGCTATTACTGTGATATCCATTGCTAACGTCAGAAGGTGGTGGTTCATCCCCATTGTCATTGCTGCCTGCATCATAGCCATCTTGAGATATTTCTACATTAAACCTATTGATTTTTACAGAAGTCTTTGTTACGCTTGATATTATACTGGAAAGCATCTATTCTGGGATAACTAGAGTATACAAATAGAGATATTTCAACTTACCGTCGTTAACTCTGACACTATCCTATAAACCAAGTCATTATTTAGACGGTACATGAGACAGATTCAAACTATGTCAATAATAATTATATCATGGTCTTATTAAATATCTCATACCTCCATATCTAGGGGATGATACGCACAGGATTTGGAGCAGACAGACGGTACGAGAGTTATTGGCTTGCTTCTCTAGTATCATACGTTTAGATTTCTGGATTATTAATGTTAGATAGCCAAGTTAACCAATTCTGCTTTAACCATATCATCGGGCCACCGCAAAAGGATGAAAATGGTAAGGCTCTATACGACTAATTCAATATAGAATATGAATTAAAAAACATTTATGTAACTAGATAAGACAAAAAGCTAATCAAGTAATGCCAGAAATTAGCAGAACCTATTTTTCTCCGAAAGATGTTGATGTTGAAATATCTGAAATTAAAGATGGAATTTATAGGATAGCCGGATTTGTAAAGGACTATGGAATCACATTCAATGAATTTCTAATCAACGACGAGCAACCTACTCTTATTCATACTGGACCTATTGGGATGTATGATAAAATAGAAGAGAAATTAAAAGAAGTGATTCCACTAGAAAAATTAGCATATGTAGCATTCCTGCACTTTGAAAGTGATGAGTGGGGCGGAATGGAATTTCTCAAAGCTCCGAAAGCTAAATTACTTTGTAGCGACATGAGCTCAAAATTAAATTTGGTGGGTTGGTATAATGTTCCAACGGACCACATTTCTTTTTGGGATAATGAAGTGTTGAAGACAGGTAAAAGAATTCTTAGATTCATTATGACTCCTCATGTGCATCATTGGGATAGTATGATGATCTTTGAGGACACAACGAAGTCACTTTTTCCATCAGATTTATTTCTTCAACCAGGAGAAAATAAATCAGTTGTGTCAGAAGACTTATCAGGAGCAATGATCGCTGCCTACAGGGAGGTTGGAATCTTTGGTAGTGAAGAACCAGTAAGAAACACAACCAAGCGACTAATGAAACTTTCACCGAATATGGTCTTTCCGCAGCATGGATCTTGCATTGATAAATCCATGTTTTCAAAGTATACCGACGCAATAATGAACAATAATTTTGCATATTCCGGAATGCTACTAGGACAAAAGTTGGAAGGACAGAAACTGGAATCGGTTAGTTAACCCATAACATGAACAATTCTTGCCTTCGACAAGCAACGGAGTTGCACGGATGAATTAAAGTAGACAATCATTCAAGAAAAAACTGACTATTGATTTCACATGATTTTGTACCCTCTATGACTATAACTGTGTGATTTTAGGATACACAACTTTACCTACCATGGTTGGATGTAGTTGACAGAAATAAGGAAATTCTCCTGCAGTTATAAATTTGTGGGAGAACGTTTGATTTTGTGACAGCATAGAGGAATCAAATTCTTTTCCCATATTTTGATCACTAGAGTCTGTACCTGATGTTACTGTATGAATTTGACTATCATTATTAGTCCATGTTACTGTATCTCCAGATTTGACTTTAACTGGGTTTGGATCATATGCTTGATCACCCATTTCAGATGCTTCTTCTACTATCGAGACTTTAGGTCCACCTGCCGTACTATTTGTGATGTTTCCACCAATGTTGGTCGTACTGGTAACGCCATTGCTGCCAGCTCCAGAAGATTGTTGCTCTGTAGAATTTTGAGCCGATGCAGACTCAACAATAATAGTACTAGCAATACCGGAAATAATTGCCATTGCAAGCAGTGCAATTACACTGACTATTGCTACCTCGTATTTTGTAAACATACCTTAATACATTAAGAATACCTCTTCTTTATCACTAACCGATTATTTCTATAGAAGAACTTTCGCCAATCTATTAAATTAATTCTGACGTAACCAACAATCATTCATGCAATGACATATTTGGTGCTTTTAGGTTAGCACTAAACTTTTATCATTATGAAGAGCGAATTGATTATGGTTTCAACTACTGTTCAATGATTTTACTTTGTAGGAACTGAAACTGTCAACAGGTCTTTTTCGTTAATTGAAAGCGATTTGCCATTGTGAAAATCATCGATTGTGTTCTTGATCCTTTTGCTGCTGTTGTTGGTACCACTTATCTTTACATCAATCGCTCCATTTTTCTTATCCTTGCTATCCGTAATTTCAATACAATTGTTAAATCTCTGAAGAATCATTCTACGATACGATGTATATGGTTTGTTATTGTGACAAAATAGATCATGTGCATAAGAAAATGATACAATAACTAGTACATCTTCTAACGCTATTGATTTTGCAATTGAATTTATAATTTCATTTATCAGATATGTGGCTTCGTTAGCTTTAATTTGTGGGTCACGAACAAACATATCCAATAAATCAGAAACAACTATCATTTTGGCATCATATTGTTGAATGACTTTTGGTAATTGATTTATGACTATATCTGCTAGCTGATAGACTGTAAAAGGCCTAGTTACTATTATGTTACTCAAAACCCTGCTTATTACATCGCGACTATAATATTGTCTTGCAAAGTTTACATGTTGATAGAAGTCACAACAATTTCCAGAGGCAATTAGTATAACATTAGATGTACGAAAACGGCTATCTACCAGTTTACTATTGTTCTTCTTTTTTGATAAAGATGGTAAAAACGATGATGATAATAACGCATTAACACATAGTCTTGTAACAAACATCTGTGAGTATTTTTTGTTGCCTCTAACGACTAGTCTATCACCTCTTGTAAGCTTTAATATGGAATCTATTTTTTCAATTCCGCTAGTTAATACTTCGTGTTTATTGCAAAGTTCTTCGAATGCAGTTTTGATCTTTATTGGTGGTAGTACCGGTGAAAGCTGCTCCTGCTGTTGCATAAACTAGTTCTATCCCTAATTCTATAGGGCTGTACATAGCATAGTACCTAATAAAAAACAGAACTATTCTAAATTTCGTCTATTCTTTTTTATAATATTATAAGTACAAGTAGTATTATTGCTGCAGTAGTCATAGTCATATCGGCTTGTCTGTAAGCATATTACCTATCTTATTGCCGCTGCTTTCATGAATAAATCCAATGCTTTATGGTCAAAAGGATCTTGAAATGCAAGTAAGAACTGATCCACACCTGCATTTGTATATTGTCTCAGCTTCTCTGCTATAATATCTGGCTTTCCAACAAGGCCATTTTTGAGTATCTGGTGAGCAACACTAGGACCTCTTTCCATAGCAAATATTCTTTTCTTATATTCCAAGTCAGAGTCAGAATCAGAAATAATAACATCTAATTCAATAGATTTGCTTATTTTTTTGCTCATGTTACCAGCATTATCATTACTATTGAAGTGTTTAGATATATCATCAAACTTTTTGTTCAAGGAAGCAAATTGCTCGGGAGTAATGTAGGAGGACTCCCATGTACCTGCATATTTAGCAGCTATCTCCATAGTCTTGTTCCGCTTTGCAGCGATTGTTACAGGAATCCTTTTTGTTTGGTTTATTGATGTTGTTTTCTGCAACGTTACTCCATTTATCTTGAAATACTTTCCTTGAAAGCTGACACTTGTTTGTTTATTCCACAACATATCTAAAACCTGAATACCTTCCTGAAGTATTGACAGTCTTTCTGCGTTATTTGGATAATCTATACCGTATGGGTGCCACCATTGTGAGGACCATTGGAGAGTCGCTCCTACACCTGTTCTGAATTCCAACCTTCCATTAGAGATTTGTTGTAATGTCATAGCCTGTTTTGCTAAAAGAAAGATGTTCCTATATTGGGGCAACAAATATGTTATAACAGGTCCTAGCTTTATTTTGCTAGTTATAGCTGATAAATTAGATATTGTAGTCCAGCAATCTAAATCAATATCTGCTAATGATTCACCATAAAAGAACCCATCATACCCTAACTTTTCAGCTAATATACAAGTGTCCTTAATTTTGTTATAATCTGTACCCCAAACTTCCAAGCAAAAACTAGGGTTATTATTATTACTGCCATTACTTGATTTCATTTTAACAAGTTGCTGAAGATTGGTTCATCATTCTTTTATCATATGCCTCGATTATCTTTTGTAGACCATATTCTTCTTCCTTTACTGCATCGATAAATTCATCTAAAATACCGTATTCTTTCACAATTCTGACCTTATCAAAGAAATCATGGTTATGTAATCTCTCAAGTTCTAGTATATCAGAAGAAGAACATGATTCGTTATATGCATACTTGATTAGGTTTTTTTGAATCAGTAACCTGTTATAGCGACTGGCCGCAAAATAGCGTCTAAAGAGATTTAGCCTCTCTTTCTTACCAATCTTCTCAAGTTCTCCCTTATCAGGGAATTTAAAATCAATCACCTTGTTTATCAACCGTACGCAAATCAGACCAGTATATAAATACGCAGATCCAACTCATGAATTGTAACGTGTTTACCAAAGAAGACAAGGTCGTCATTTTCCCATTGGATATTTTGCATTAACAAATCAAAGTACTGATTTGCTACTTCAGATGATAGTATCCTCCCATAATAGTTTACTATACAATCTTTATTCAGATAGAAATTCTTCAGTATAGTATTATTACTTGCTCTGCTCGTGGGTTCATATCCATGTGTCATATTGGTAAGCATATCTGTGGAACGACGAGATAATTTATGCCAACCAAGCTGTCAACCATAATTATAGCTACAGTAGATCTATTGACTAGATAAAAAGGGTCTGACATCAGATCGTTTCATGTTGGTGCCCAAAAAATGGAAGATAATATTATAAGGACCAGCTCCTTTGAGAAACTGGACTGAGATTTGTAAAACAAGAATCCAACACTGATATTATAAAGGTCACAAACAGAATATCAAATTTGATAAACTTTTAATATCAACTCATATGATCAAACCTTATTGTTATAGCAATAACTGCAACCACTAGCTATGGAAATATCAATTTACTCCACTTTCCTTCCAGGGATAGTGCCACCAATAGGACAGTATTATGCATACATGGTTCTTATTCTGATGCGAGAATCTTCAACTATATCGGTTGCCAACTTTCTGAAGATGGCTTTAATGTCTATTCCATGGATCTCTTAGGTCATGGAAAATCTGATGGTGTAACAGGTGATTTGAATTTCGATGACTGCTTGTCATCGATAAATGAAGTTATTAAGAAAATAAAAGGCAACTCCAAAGTGTTCATTTTATCTCATAGTATAGGGTGTACATTTGCACTTTGGTACGCCCATAATTACAAGGAAGTTATCGATGGGTTAATTTTAATGGCTCCATACATTCGTGTTAGCACAGTTAGGAAAAGAAGCTCAGCAGAACCTGACCTTTTTTATTTTTTGTACTTGGTTGTACGTAGGTTACTAACGCCTAAATCACTAGTAAAGATGACTGATGTTTTCACTCAACTCAACAAGATAGGTGGGGAGGAACTATGGCATATGTTACAAGATAAGGATTTGAATTTTTATTACACATATAGATATATTGTAGACATCATCGCATTTCGTAATAGTAAAGTCAAGTCCCTTACAGATATAGGTGAGATACCAGTACTTATTCTCCATGGGAAAAAAGATCTAATCTTCTATCCAAGTGTATCCGAAGCATTTTTTAAGTTATTGAAAAATAAGTGCAAGGAGATGGTGTTATTTGACTGTGATCACTGGTTTTACGATGCAATATCATACATTTCTCTTGCAAAATATTCAGAAGCATCAAGGAGACAAGTAACAGTAACAATGAAGGAATGGATGAATACAATTGTACCACCTCCCCATGCCACAAACAACTGATATTGAGATCGAGTAATGCCCATTATCTAATGTCATTTCTGGCCCATATTCTAAATGCCAGCGCATAAATGACAAGACCTGTCGGATTCAACGCATACTTCTTTAATCCATTAAGCATTTGGCTAAATTCCGTACGTGTCATCAACTTATTTTTGAGGATACTGCTTTTAAGAACTTTAGCCAATAATACACCCATCATATTAAAGGACTTATTGTTCATCGGAACGCAAACAGAGTAGGTGGATACGTTTGGCTTTAAACCAGTCTTTAAGAAAATTCCATATAGCTTTCGTGCAATATATGGATCGGAACCTGATAGTTTTAATAGACTCACATAAGCTTTTTGCAACTTTCTCAGATTGGGATCATTAGGATAGGATAGCCATAAACCATGATCTAGTTCTTCCAATACTACTACTCCTTTCTCAACAGTTAGTTTTAATAATCTCTCGAGAGCCTTTTCAGGATCAGGTAGATGTTGGAATAAGAATCTAGAGTATACAAAGTCAAATGAAGACTTGTTTAATATACTGTCATATAGGTCCCCTACCATAAACTTTAACTTGTTATTGTTATGATTTACTTTTGTATTGCATATCTTTATGTTATTTTCGTTTATATCCATACCGATAACCTTGCCACTTCTACCAATGAATTGACTCATAAGTAAACTAGTATAGCCTGCTCCACATCCTACATCAAGACATCTCATACCTTGTTGGATTCCTGCAAGATTCAATGTCTGTATTGTTGGCTTTTCGAAAAGTTCTGATTGAATCCTTAATCTCTCTAACTCGTCGTCTGAGCTGCCAAGGACATACTTTATCAATTATACCCTTTTTTGCAGCTCTATATGATAAATTTTAGCATTTGAATTTAAGGGAGAAGTGAAAATAGCAGCATCCATCGATAAAGGTTACTGCAAGGATATAAGATTTCAGGATCTCTTCACAAGTATTCATAGAGTCTATCATTACAACAAGAATAAGCATTCTGCAGCTATACAAAATAGCAACCTAACCCAAATTATTGTTACGGCTAAAGTTTTATACAACCAAGTCAAACAGATAGCTATCTTATATGCAACACAGACAGTTCTTCTACAATAGTTAATGTATCGTACTACAGCATTAATACTTGTATTGGTTGCAGGACTAGTCGTTATAGCAACAATACAGAATGCACATGCACAAAACAGGTCTTGCGTCACATACGTTAAAGGTGCAGGTATTCAGACATCTTGTTTTCAGGATCATCAGGAATGTAAATGCTTTGAGTTAAACCTAGTAACATCAGGAGCCAAAATAATAAAGCGCTGCGGTTAAGTTAAGATGGCGATAACAAAGATAATTTCAACAACGTTTTTCAATACTAGGAGAACACAGGTGTGGCCAAGGAACATACATTAACAATAACGAGAAAAAGAACAACAACAATAACTTACCGTCCTTCTTATCAGAAGAACTAGTAGCACCATGATATTAGTTTCCATCCGCTTTGTCCTTCTCCTCGAAATGACAACACGGGCCATTACAAGGACTATTGAGTTTGCCAACAATAGAGACAGCTTATTACATCATTGATTTGATCGTGGTCTGATATCTCTAGATCTTCAATGGCTTGCAACCTCTGCCTTTCCATTTACTCTATTTCTTGCAAAGATGGAAGCTCAAAAGCATCGTTCAAATTTAGTTCTTATGTATAGCGTGACAAGCTATAATCTTATGGCATTATCACTTTTGCATATTTAATAATTGTAGTTAATTCCATTATTCTTTGTTTGGATGACTAATCTTAAAGTAGTACCTTCCTGTTGATATTAGCAGTATGGCTAGCAGTAGTAGCAGTAATGGTATTCCAAATTGGAAGGTTTCCGGAGACTTCTTTGATGTATGCAAGTGCAACATGCCATGTCCATGTGAATTTGCTCAAGCTCCAACCTATGGAGACTGTGATGGTGTACTAGCTTGGCATATCAAAAAGGGTCAATATAGTCAAACATCAATTGATGGACTAAACGTATTAGGAATTGGAGGCTTTACTGGCAATATCTGGGAAGGGAATACAAAGGTAACTGCTGCTCTCTTTTTTGATGAAAAAGCAAATGAACAACAAAGAGAAGCATTGCAAATGATTTTCACAGGAAAAGCTGGCGGTTTTATGGGTGAGTTTGCGAAACTAATAGGAGACGTAAGAGGACTTGAATTTGCACCAATTAAATTTGAAATAGCAGATGATCTTAGCTCTTGGAGTGCAGAAATACCAGGAAAGGCACTAGGCAAGGCTGAAGCATTGGCTGGACCGATGACTCCACCTGGCAAGCGTGTTCAAACTATTAACCCACCTGGAAGCGAAGTTGGTCCAGGAGCCACAGCAACATGGGGTATATCTACAGCTGACCAAGCCGATGCAATGGGTTTTAAATGGCAAAGAAAAGGCCAGTCAAGTAAGCATCTGAACTTTGAGTGGAGCGGTCCATAATATAATAAGCAAAAGCATCATTGAAATATAGAGTCGCTATACTTAACTAGCATCAGACTAGGTAGAACTGCTGCTAGTTAGTACAGCGACTGCATGTACTAATATCCATTGCGATTTAAGTTTTCAAGTTAAATTTGATTTCGTAACGGTAGATACACAACAGATAAAGCTGAAAATCTGACCGACACAATATTTACGGGGCAAAAGGCTGACATATGAGCACAAAAGCTGACCAATTAGAATGGCGCAGGCCAAAGGTTATTGAATTGAGAGTAGCGGCATGACTCATGGAGAAATAGCTTATGAATTACAAGTATCAATGGCTTCAATTACTTCTGAGATACAATATCTGCGAGCAAGCTAAACGAACTATCAGAAACTATATCAGTTACAAAGCATATCTGAACAGTACCAAGTATGTCTTTTAGCGTTGAATACTGTACTCAAACATGCGTATGAGATACTGCAAATGTCACCAGATAACAGAGAAAAGCTGCAGGCTATGGAATTATTCAAGATACTATGACTTAACACAAATCCTAGTCTTGTATCTCAAAACGTTGCTTTAATTGAGATTCCTTGATCTCTTGCTGCCAATTATGAATCAAAGTAACTTCAACTGTTTTTACTTGACGAGCACTTGATTTTCGGTTGTTTAGTACAAATGCGTACGCATCACTTGTAGTAGGTCTGAAGACCTCATTAATTTTTAGTCCACTTTTGCTGTAGTATAAGTTAATTTTAGAGCTTTCATTATTTTCTTTCCAAGCCTGAATATCATTTCTGCTAAGGATTAGAACTTGTATTTCGTTATCAGAATTCTTTACTTGTACATCGAAAGCGAGTCTATAATCAAACATGAGTATGAGATTTACACCAAAATATAATATCTCATAGCCACTAGAATTTCCAGTAGGTATGTTAAATTCATTAATGTTTCTCATAACGTGGGGAAGAACTTTCATTTAGTAGGTAAAGAGGGCTGGTATATTAATTATCTTCTACTATCATAATGAATCCTGAAACGATCTCAAAGCGAGCCTTTTCTTAGTGTTGGCTATACTTTAGCATCTGTAATCATTTGGATATTTAAACAAGTAATAATTTTTCATTAATTGTGTATGTATTTGTTGAATATGCATTCGTATAGACACACTCCTTTTTTGAATATATTATTTCAAAATTATAACTATTGAAATAGGAGATCTGCTATTTGGCTTTATTTAAAAAAGTATGCTTAAATTATTTAAATTGTTGTGTATATAAATCAAGATTATTGGAATCCCAGCAATTGCCAATATTGGAACACACAAATATGATTCTTGAAAGATCCACACTACCTTATAATTCAGTAAAATCCATCATGGTTTCAGTAAGACGTTTATGCAATATCAATATTGAGAATGTTTTCAGCTATAGATCTGTTTCTGAGATAAATGATATGTGTGCTCGATTAAATACTTTGAAAAAGAAATCAACTAATGCATTCAGACCTTTCATTTCTCAATCAACAAAGACGTTATGTCATTCGATGGGAAATCCCCTCAAAGTAGCTGAAGATATAATCGAACTAGAAGAAAAGAATGATCTTCTTAATTCATTACTAAAATTAGTCACATTTCTTAGTAATAAATACGCTATGTGGGCATCATTTGCAACAATGACTGGCGATTGTCAATATCCAGAAACATCCTTAGTATTTGATGAACAACAAGATCATCCATCTTCCTATAGGAAAGAGATTGCACATATGGCTAGATATTATAGACTACATCTGGGGAGTTTTCTAGCTATCGAGCTCGCAAAGGAGCTCAAAAGTTTTCCATCGGCGTACAAAGACAATAGATTTGAAAGTATTATAGAGCTATATGAAATTGGATGTGCTGACTATATATTCAACTTTGTAGTTGATATCAATGATAATACTAGAGAAGAAAAGCTTGTAACGCCAATCTTGATGAATCTGGAAGATGAAAACAAAAAAGTTCTCGCGGTTCATATTTATGGTGATGAAAAAATCAGACTATGGAAAAGATGGGGAGATGGCTATAATATACTTCATAATATTAATGGAAATAGGAGCAGTATATACATGGAAGTAAGTCCATTCTTCAATCCAGTTGCAGTTATATGATCTACAAGAATCTTGGCAGCATATTATGAAATTCATTTTGTTGGATCTCAAAAGCACTCATAAGCACTACTTTGACTTTTTATCTATTTCTTTTGATTTTCTTATTAGTCCATATCCATTTATACCTGGCATTCCAATATCAGATAGGATCATGGCATAATCCTTGTAATTGACCTTAAACTGTTCTAGCGCCATAGCTGGATCATTAAAAAGCAGACACTTTGAAGCCATGTATTTGTAACGCTTGTTCAAGCATTGTAATTATTTCAAAGTCATCATCAACTGCTTCTCTAGCATGGCCATTCATACAGAATGCATAGGACATTACGATAAAAATTGTTATTACTTTTTACTCGCACAGTAAAAGGAATTAATAAAAAAGTAGCACCAGAATTGGATAGTTTGGGGGCATTTACTATATTTAGCGTTAGTTACTGTTATTGGATTAGGAATTTGAAAAGCAACATTCAACCTACACTCATACCTTACATCTACAATGAAAGTCTAATATCAGAATAATTAATCTCGTGTGATAGGTGGTACATCTATGTCTTCAGAAGCTTTGTCCCATATTTGCTGATACAATTCAGTCATAATCATTGCTATTTTTTCATCCCTTACGAAAATTCCACCGCAGAATTCATTTGGATTATTAGAATTAACCAGTTCTATCCCTACCTCACTGTTATCAAGTATTATCATACCAAATGGGATATCTGCTATTCTTCTATTCACTATATTATCAGGATACCATGGATTTGTCACGATGCATTTGCGTTCTTCTATAGGTTTTTCCTTATTTAGATTATCTACAAATTTTTCTTGGGAGCTAAAATAGCCTTTTACCAAGTCTATATCTGCTATTACTTTTAGCTCAACCCCTTGTTTTGACTTTTCTAATAGTTTGTTAATTACTATTTCAGGACACATTCTTGTTGAAATAAGAATTTCGCTTTTGCAATATTCTATCCGTTCTAACAGTTTTTGTATTGTATTGTCAAATGACATAGCAATTTCAATATTGTTAACACTTCTAAAAATAGCAGATGGAATGTTCCCTTGAGTTAGGCTTAATATATCTGCTTCAGAGAATTTTTCAGCATTTCGTAGAGTGTCAATCATCTGCATTTTTTCTAGGCTTTGCATATATTGGATCATCTCTACAACGTTTCTTTGATATACAATAGACCCAAAGGTCGTATGAAAGTATTTTATGTTTCCACCCTTGTCTTTTTTCTTCCCTACTAAGCCAGCATCTTTTAGTTGTTTTAGTGCTCTGTAGTATGCTTTGGGAGAAATATCTAGTTTATCTATTAGAGATGGGCTGATTTTCAGCCCATCCTTTGCTATGGCAAATATCTTTAGGTTGTCTTTGTGTGAGAGAACAGAATAAATATTGCAAGGGCCAGAAGCTAATTCTTGACTGGTCAGTGATGTCATATTATTTAATCTATAATATCATATTCATCCAAAAATAAATAGTTGTATATTATTGATAATTATGACAGCAAAACATTACCCAACCGATTGGTAATTGTATTAGTAGATTGCCATCAAGGCTATTGAGGCTAGATTATTGACAATTTCCATGTATAAAGCCAGTTAATAAGAAAGAGCATTATCATTTTCTGTAGTCTGTGGTATAGGTTCATTTTTAGATTACCGTAATCCGCATAAATGGGCGGGAATGAGTATCTACAGTAAGAAAAGATTAGGTACTACACGTCTTGTGAAAATAAAACGCATCTAACCATTGTAGCATTGCCATAGCTAGAGTAAAATTAACTAATTGCATGCTTTGAAGGCTTCACTGGTCAAGATTCCATGTTTCTGGTATCAATATGAAAGATATCAGCATCAGGAGATTTTTTAAAATAATATTATTAATAGCTCCTATTTAATCAAATTACTGGAAATGATTTAACAACAAAACAAAAAATTGTACACGTTCAATCTCAAATATCACATAGCAAAAAGCTAATAAAATATAAAATATGAAAATATTGTTATCTGAAGACGATAAAGAGATATCAACATTATATGAGACAACGTTTAATTTAAAAGGATATCTAGTTACCACTACAAAAGACGGAGAGGAGTGCCTGCATGTATACAGTAGAGAGTTAGAAAATGTATCTTTAAATACAAATCCATCAGAGCACATCCAACCATTTGATGTTGTGATATTAGATTATGAAATGCCAAAAATCAATGGTATGGAAGTTGCAAAAGAAATACTTGCAATAAATCCGCATCAGAGAATAATTTTTGCTTCCGGTTATGTAAGTGATATTCTAATAGAGTTGGTACAGCAGCTAAATCAATCGGTAGAACTACTTCAAAAGCCATTTAGTAGGGATACCCTGCTTGATATTATTGAAGATAAACAGATTTATTCTCAGTTGCAAAAACTCAATATAAATATAGATGATATCAAAGCTGCTAATCTTAGGCATGAGCAATTAAGAGGCATATTAGAAGTTCTAAAAAATTGGATAGGACCATACCAGAAAATGGGCACTCCACAACTTGAAAACATATCTAATGAAGCAATATATAGAATTTGACTGCCCATAACTATAATTATGTCTTTGCAAAGCTGTCCATGAAAACCTAGAAGATCGCTTTTCAGAGTATCATGAGCTTATAATCAAACGTTCTACAATCATTACACCAACTGAATAGCAGTACTGTTACCATTATTTGTGGTATTTTCATCTCTTCTTGTTTATCCTCCATATCTTTTAATATACTGTGTATCAAAAGTTGTACAAGTAGACCTATTGTCATTTTTATTAATGTTTAAGCCAAATATATTTTTGATTTCATCATCTTCTATTATGTTATTTATAATGGCTTCGTATTCTTCAGCAGGTAATTTTCCATTATCTATAGACATCACATTCACAATTGAGTCAATTGCTTTTAGTTTCCAATAATATTTGATTGCAGCTTTAATCTTAAGTATGCAGCTAAACACCACCTTGCCGAGGGAAGTGAGACTGTGCTTGCCGCGAATTCTTCTCACCAGACCTACGCGCATTAATTTTTCCATGTTTGAATAATATTGTCTACGATTCAATCCTAGTTGTGTTATGAAGATTCTATTATTGTGATCATTGTCCGAAATGGCAACAGCCTTAAAAAGTGATAGCGCTTTTGAGTCAGAAATACACCCTAAAACATCGGTAGCAGATGGTTGTGAATCTTTGGAAGAATCATTTAGAGCTACTTGCATAAGCCAGCCTAATGAATTATAATCCATAATTATACTTTCCTCAAACTACATTCAAGTTAGGCACTAGCGACTTAGCATGGGAACTCGAGTATATCTTGTTTGGCAAATCCCGAGGAAATATTCATAATTTGCTAGTTATCATAATGGAGTGCACAAGGGGACGATATTTACAATATCCGCTGCTGACTACGTACCGGATTTTATCGTAGTTACAGTCTTATTTAGAATGTTTAGTCATTAATTCCTCTGCAGCTATCTATCAATATACAATTTGCAAAAGTTGTTAGATATTATTGGGTCACTGTTATGATATCGATTCACGACATAGGCATTGAGGGCATTACTTATGGATTCACAAAATGCCTTTTCTTTGCCGCAAGGAAACGTTAGCGAAATGTCTGATACGTAATCATACAACTAACAAGATATTTCGGAATACAATTGATCCTAGATAGATATATCCGATAGGATTAAGCAATAATAACAAAGCTAGAACTATTACAAAAAGTTTCAGCTCCCAATAATGACTACTAATTAGAAAAATTATTCTAAATTGTCAATATTCCTTTTTTCTCTGTAATATGCATCTTTTAAAGAGGGGTCGAAGAAGCATGTTATCTAACTATTATTGACTATTGATCGTTACTACGTAGTAGAACAATGATCCCTAAATATGTTAGGTGTGGAATGAACCCTATTTACTTTCAAATTTCTTAAAGACTATGCCTTGTGATCAATGGAAATGTTCACAATAAGAACAACTGCGGCTTTGTTTACCATCGCCATTGCGTTATCACTTTTAGTTGTAAGTGGCGGTTTTCTAGGGTCTGTACTTGCTGCCGCGAAAAAGGTAACAAACGAAGATAGTGTATTCAAAACTTTGTCAAATGACAAGACCAACTCCCAATTTCAGACTGCAGATGCTGGCGGTTCATCTGGAAGCACAGGAGACACTAGCGGTGTGTCTGCAAAGGATTTGAAGAGCTTGTCAAAGTGCGAATCTAATGCAGCAGCTGATGGAGATCTTACTTCAGCCGAAGCAGCGGACTGTTATCACCAAGTGTTTTAAAACACTACTTATTTTTTCTATCACCTTTAGTTTTGTATACACATATGGAAGATATATGGAACTAATTTGGAAATAAGTATTAATATAAATTTAGAAGATGAATTATTATTGGTTTGTAATATCATATTTGATAATATAAGGAGGGTATTGTAAACCTATAATGACCATAGAGACAACTGTCTTGGTTTCAGCCCTTGCAGGACTGGGTTCTTTCTTATCTCCGTGTATACTTCCGATATTACCTGGCTTTATATCGTATTTGTCTGGAACGGCTGCTATTGAGGCTAAAGATTCACATACAGCTAAAACTGAAATTGAAAGTTACAGTTATGGCACTGCTAGTAATAGCAGTGGTGTACAGCGAGTAACTATTGGGAGATCAGCTAGAATCAACATTTTTCTCAATACTGTTTACTTCGTTCTTGGTTTTTCGCTAATTTTTGCAGTACTGGGAGTACTTCTAAATAGTGTTCTCGTAGGTGTAGGAAATGGATTTCAACACTCACTTACATCAGCTGGTGGACTAGTGATAATTGGGTTTGGAGTATTTTTGATATTATCTACTAAGCTACGAACTCTAAATTTTGAAAAAAAGATGATGACAAGAATACCGAAATTTAAGACAAGTTATATTACATCATTTGTATTTGGGGCCGCATTTGCAGCCGGCTGGACCCCATGTGTTGGACCTATTTTGGGAAGTACTTTTGCGCTAGCAGCAAGCCATCCGGCGGCAGCATATAACTCATTATTGGCCTACTCATTAGGATTAGGAATACCGTTTTTGATTACAGGCGCATTCTTTTCACGAGCTACGGGGCTAATCAGAAAGATGGTAAAACATCTAAAGTACTTTAATTTAGCAATGGGTGGGATACTAGTTATTGTAGGAATTTTGCTGTTTACAAACCAGTTGATACTCCTAGCGAATTTTCCACTTGTTAATCAGGTAATCAACTTTGGGGGATGAACTTGATGCAGAGCAACAAGAGTGATAATAATGGAATATGGGAAGTAATAAACGAACTGCAAAGTAAGGAGAAGAACACAAGTGTTGGATAGAGATAACATTAGCGCGCTGCTGCTGGGGATTGCAGTAATAACCTTGATCGTTGGGTTTGGAATATATTTTAACAACCCTGCATTAAATAAGGCATCATCATCATCGATAGCACAACAAAAAGTAGAAAAACTAGTTTCGGCAGCAACTACACAAAATGGTACAGTAACTACAATAGAGCTTAATCAAGATGAATTCCAACACATTGACAGGTCACAATTTATAAAAGCGCCTGAATTTGCTCAAATAACTGGCTACATAAATACGCCCCACAATAGTCCAATTACACTTTCATCTCTTAAAGGTAAAGTTGTTCTAGTAGACTTTTGGACATACAGCTGCATTAACTGTATACGCACAATACCCTACCTCAATGACTGGGATCAAAAATATGCTGGCAATGGTCTAGTGATAATTGGAGTCCATTCACCAGAGTTTGAGTTCGAAAAGAACTATGATAACGTAAAAGCAGCGGTACAGAGGCTTGGGATAACTTAC
This sequence comes from Nitrososphaeraceae archaeon, assembly GCA_035252175.1. GTDB lineage: Archaea > Thermoproteota > Nitrososphaeria > Nitrososphaerales > Nitrososphaeraceae > JAFAQB01. Next base: position 21,887 of record DATFDI010000016.1, on the reverse strand, counting down.
CCAGTAGTTCTTGACAGCGATCATGGAACTTGGAATGCATATGGAAACCAGTACTGGCCTAGAGACTACATAATAGATACTCATGGATACATAAGAGATAGTCATATAGGAGAAGGTGGATATGAACAAACAGAAAAGACAATTCAGTCGCTACTAGCCGAAAGGGCAGCTCAGATGGGTTTAAAGCAGATAACTTTCAGTACAAAATCTACTCCGGTAATTAAACCGCAAAGTATGCAGTATGTAGATCTAAATCAATCTATAACACCTGAGATATACTTAGGTTACGACAAGGCGAGAGCACCAATTGGAAATCCTGAAGGGTTCAAACCAGACCAGATAGTATCATATTCAATTCCATCTGACATGAGTCTTAAGCCTAGCATTGTGTATTTACAAGGCGACTGGAAGAATAACCCTGATAATATAGAACTGCAAAGTGATACAGCAAGAATTGCGTTGATCTACTACGCAAAGTCTGTTAATATGGTGGCTGGAGGGAAGGGCGAAGGTATTGTGATTAACGACAATGATAACGATGAACACAGAGTAGCAGGTGATAATGGACGAGTAGTTCTTAGTGCAAGTTCAAATACGTCAAACAAATCACTAGGGCAGGATCTATCGCAAAATGGTAGTTTCACAATCGATCGCCAAAGGTTGTATAATTTAGCAATGCATAATGACTATAATGCTCATTTCATAATAATAGATGTTAAAGGCAAGGGATTTCAATTGTATACATTTACATTTGGATGATATATACGGCAAGTAGAAATTTACGCAACAATAAAGAATCAGGTAACCTTGTTACTTGAGAGTTAAATAAACCATTAAGCGCTACTGGCTTATGGACAACAAAAATCACGCAGTCTTGTATCTGTTAGGATTGTCTAGCATCGCTTTGGCCTTGGCATTTATGATATCGCCAAATAACCACAGTGCATTAGCTCAACAATCAAACAGCGGCAGTAATAAGACGATTTCTATAACCATGACTCCCAATACTCAACAGCAACAAAATCCATTTTCTATGCGTATGGGTATGAGATCAGGTTTACAAAACCAAAATTGGACAGGCTCAATATCGTTATTTAGTCCTATTATGGATATGTTTAAGTCCAAAGTACATACAACCCTTAATGATGCTATTACAAGTGCAATAGGTGCGGTAGGAGGGGGGACAGCAGCAGGCTCAAATGCTTCAGCAGCAGCCGTAGCAGCGTTTATTCATCCTGAAAATGGATTCCTGGTGTATAACGTGTTTGTTTTGGATCCAAACAACAACGTTCATAGAGTAATAGTAGATCCAGGAAATGGAAAAGTATTATCCAACCAACAAATGTCTATGATGGAGATGATGTCTATGATTCATCCTTCTATGGGAATGGGTATGGGTGGTATGATGATGGGTCCACCTGGCATGATGATTGACCATGGAATGGGTATGATGCAACACGGTATGATGATGGGTGGAGGAGGACCTTCTGCTATGGGTATGATGGGAGGACCTGGCATGATGGGACCACAGCACGATATGATGATGGATCGTGGCATGATGGATGATGGTATGGGAATGATGGGCTGGCACTAAATGGCAGCTTAAAGCCTACTACGTAGCTGGAACATACTGTTTTTCTTTTTTCTTCTCATCATGCTTATGATAATGCTAAGTCGTTATGTAATACTCCTTCTTTGATATGCTATTATACTACTGCCGATAGCTGATTTTCAGTATTTAACATGTTGGTATGACAGATTAAATTGTATAATGAAGACAATCACTAATTGACGAGTGCCGACAAAAAAGAGCAAATAATATCCTTGGCCAAACTTTTAAGATACTTATTTGAAGTAAAGATAATGACTGACTGACCATGGCAATAGAACAGGCAGCTTTTCTTCATATAGTGCTTTCACTTGGAATATTACTTTTTGCTGCTAAACTATTAGATACATGCATAACAAACTAACTAGCATTCTTGACCTGCTCTTCTATAGAAATAGCTACTTACGGGCAAACAAACGATATTCTAAACCTTCGTGCAGACACAGTCTAGTAATATAATGAAGTGCTCAGCTTTATCCTTTCATCAATATACATGTATTTTAGACGAAGCTGTTAACTATATGTTTATAGATATAGATATCCACACAAGATGACGTTCATAATGTTACTCCGAAGGGGGAGCTGCTTCTGGCGCTATTGACGTTGATGGGGGCGGTGAGTGTGACGGTGGCGATGGTGAGGGTGAGGATGTTGATGGCGGTGCTTCTCCTCCAGTTGCAATATTTGGTGATGATGCAGCAGTAGCATTGGATGGATGTGGCTTCACTGTTACTGGAATACCACATATCCTAGATTCAGTTGTATTAACAGGATTAAGCTTCGATGTTGGACTATTAGGATTACATATTGCATCCTTTTGTTCTGGTGTCAATGAGGAAGCATTTACTTGAGCTTGCACTGATACTATCCTACTCCCAAATTCTGTTAGTATTACTATAGCTGAAGCAAGGATGGTTACCATAGTTAAGGTACCGAGCATTAATAGCTTCTTTATATGCATAAATCATTAATTGAAAAATATAGTATATAAAAGCAAACACTTACCGATGAGTAGCGGACTATTCTATAAGGTGTATAATACAAACTAAAATTGACTCAATTTTTGCCACCCCTACGTCTACTTCATTTATTTTGTATATGAAAAAGGGTTAACCTTCAAAAAGTCATCTACTTATATGTCTTCTTGAAGTTTATGCTTGTATTGCAGCCTTGGTAATATCTTCTTATGTGTGTTCTCTCTTTGCTGCTGCGATACGAGCTTTTGTAGGTCTTTGAATACTACTGTCACTTTGAATAATTCTGATAAGACGCTTTTTTGTATAGATATCACGACCGGCTTAGGTAACTGTCAGTTTCTCTTTGGCTCATAAAGAAGCTCAATTATTCCGCAGTCAAATGGTGTGGACTTTACCAAAGTGAATTTTTGGATCTCGTTTATATCTTTGAATATTGCCATTCCGCTCCCAATAGCAACAGGATTGATGAACAAATGAAATTCGTCAATCAGTCCTGCTTTAATCAAGGAAGAATCAAACGTGGCACCACCATATACGATGATATCTTTACCATTTTCATTCTTTAGCCTCATGATTTCGTCTGTAATGTCGCCTGTTGCAACGCCTGTATTTATCCATGTAGATCTTTTAAGCGTTTTCGTGAAAACCACTTTTGGTGTTTCTATCATTCTTTTAGCAAAATCATAAAAGGGATCGTCAGGTTTGGTCATTATATCTGACCAATACGAAACAAAACCATCTGTCATTTTTCGACCTAAAATAATTGTGTCAACTGGTTCTGTTAATTCAAATACATGATTTTTGAGTTTATCATCCCAGTTCCAAACCATCCAGTCCATCTCACCATTAGGTCCAGCAATATAACAGTCTATTGACATCTGTACCTGTAGTTTTAACTTTCTCAATATCTTATTACCCCGCGTATGCCTTCTTCAGGCCTTGTATGTCTAGTTTCTTCATTTGAAGCATTGCTTTTATGACTCTTTCACATTTGCTTGCATCTTTATCATGTATCATTTCAGCCAAGATGCTAGGAACTATTTGCCACGAAACGCCAAATTTATCCTTTAACCAGCCACACTGCTCTTGTTCTCCTCCTCCTTCTGATAGCTTTTCCCAAAAGTTATCTATTTCTTGTTGGGTTTCACAACTTACTAAAAATGATATTGCTGGTGAGAACTTGAAAATAGGACCTCCATTTAACGCTAGAAATTGTTGTCCTTCAATCTCAAAGGTCACAGTCATTACGCTTCCTTTTGGTCTTCCAGAGACCTCTGCAGCTGATTCTCCATAATGGGTAATATCCAGTATTCTTGAGTTTTTGAAAATAGATGTGTAAAATTTTGCTGATTCTTCGGCATTATCTTCAAACCACAGATGAGGAGTGATTTTTCGTATATTCATTTTTGTTTCATCTAGTTTGCTCACGCGCAGCACTATTCAAAGTATGGTTAATAAATACACAAGAGATCAAAAGTATAGTTATAGCAAATTATCTACCTAAAAAAGTCGAGTTAATTATCTATTCCGAAATAGTATGTCGAAAGATCGATCGATATATTTCATACGAGTTGTTTATTTTTTCTCTTTTTCTTCATAGGCATCTGCTAACAGTTCCAGCACTTCCTCCATTGACTTAGTTTACTATGTGTTAAACGTGCAGAAAATATTGCAAATCTACTTTTCATTATGTCACATTGTCAATACCTTGATTATTTTCCGATATATGTTGTATTATCAGTTGTCCGTGGTAGGCCAATTATAGAGTGTGCTGAGACACTAAAAAAGTCGTCAAAAAGAAAACCATAAGAACCACGGCTATTAATTTAGCCTTCAAGGTGGGGTTTGCAAGATTATGGGTCATTTGATTTGTATACATCTGCAAATCCAGTTGAAGCACTATCTAACTTCAAGCCTCATTTTTACGATCTATTATTATTAGATATAAATATGCCAAAGATGAATGGCTTTGAGTTATGCAAAAGAATATTGGAAATAGATGTTAATGTAAGGATTTGTTTTACTACTGCGGGTGACACAACCATAGAAGCGTTAAGGGAAGTATATCCTACATTAAGTCGAGTTTTTTATAAAAAAGCCGGTTACAATAGAACATTTGGCCAAAAGGCTTATTGCGGAGCTGGATTAACACTATGAAGTTAAATCTTTTGTCATCTCCCAAATCGATTGCGTATACCTTTACAATATCCAAGAGTAATATGATACATGTTTGAATACAACAAATATACAGATAACAATAATACTAATCGTAATACTCCATCATCAAAAATAGAAAAAAAGTTTCTTGATGCATTGTCTGAATTTATACAATCAGTTCAATCTCAAATGGATTTAATGTTACCTGCATCTGCATCATTGCAATTCTTGTCATATTATAAGATACTTGATTATGTACTATCCCAGAAACTGGCCAAGAATATCATTGTCAGATTGCTATGCCCACTTGATGAGGACAGTGCGAGTCTAACAAAACATTTAGTCCCATTTATAGGATATAGATCAATAAAGCTATCATTGCCCAATATACAATCAAATTCTCTGTTCTTTATTAGAGATAAACAAGATCTTTTTTGTTTTTCAATTGATATGCAAAGACAACATCTGCAACAACATCAACAACATCAACAACATGAACACAAACATGAACACGACATCAAAGACGACGATAGTATTTTTTGTGTCAATAGCTGGTCTTACTCCAAGGACGTTTCTATAGTTAGAAATGTCGTTTATTGTTTCGATCTCATATGGGAGGAAAAAGAAAATTATGAAAAAGCCATAAAAGAAAAAAGACACTCAGAACTTTTATTTGATCTAATCTCACATGATATAGGAAATTATCATCAAACAATACAAAATAGTTTGGATATTGTGACTTCCTTTGTAAAAAGAAATAATAATAACAACACAAGTGGTCTATCGCAAAATAATGAAAGAATTATTTCATTTCTTATAACTGCAAAAAAAGCACTAAATAAAAGTCAATTACTTGTAGACAACATACGTAGGCTAGAACGACTATATGCACAAAAGGAGCTAAAGCTAACATTCAAGAACCTTCCAGATGCTATCAATAATGCATATTTTACGATAGAACAGACTTTAAATGATAATAATCCACAAGGCAAAAAAATTAGATTTTCTTTAAACGTGGCAAACAGTCAGAATAATAATAACAATAATAATTTACATACTGACCTAAATGTAATTGCAGAAGATCTTCTTGAGGAAATCTTTGTTAATTTATTTTCTAATAGCGTAAAATATACAGACTCATCAGAAGTTAAAATTGACGTTGTAATAAGGGACTATTTTATTGGTGAAGTAAAATACTGGATGATAACTGTATCAGATTATGGTAAAGGTATACCAGACTTGATGAAAAAAGGTTTGTTTGAACGATTTTATTCTAAAGCTAAGGGAAGTGGATTAGGCTTATCTATAGCAAGGACATTAGTTGAAAGATATAAAGGCAAAATCTGGGTAGGAGATAGAGTGTATGAAGACTACACACAGGGAACTACATTTGGAATGATCTTTCCGGCTGCTGTGCAGTAATAATTGTGTTTTTTTATATAAAATTCATAAGTTTGTAGATTGACTTCGAATCATAACTCTATTGAGAATGTGTTATCAATTAATCAATTAGAACCATTCAATCAATTAGTACTTACATCCAAACAGGATTATGATGTTGCCGCAATTGTCTTATTTGCTCTAATGTAATATTATTATTGATATCTTTAGAATCATATGCGCATATTCCAATAACAGGAAAGTTAAACCTTTGTTCCAAACATGATTCATATTCAACTAGTTCCTTTGTAAATCCGCTTTTGAAAAATGCGCTCATATCTCCAAATACTCGCATTCCCTTCTTACCTTTGCTAAGACTATTTTCCACCAAAGCAGACCATAATGCCATTGTTCTCTGAATATTAGGTATCCCGTCAGGAAAATATACCTCTTCAGTAGTTCTGATAATAATATCTCCTGTAGATTCAAGTTTTTCAACATCTACTTCTTTCCATTCGTTTCGCATTCTGGCACGAATCTCGTCTTTTGGTAAATCGGCAGTTGTCATAACAACAACTTCGTCTCTTTTAAGACCAGCCTTTAGAAATGCAAATGCCTCATTAAATTTCTCCTCTTTAGTAGGATAGACTGCAATTATATGATTTCCTTGCTCAATATTCTGTAGCCTCTGTGCCAATAGAAACACTGTAGAGACTTAAGATATAAGATTTGTGTATGTATAGCAATGGCTCTTGTGAAGCTAATATATGACATGATTTTTACATAGGATACTATTAACCTATAAACCTGAAAGCATCAAATGGTAATAAAATAATAACAAACGTGAGGATATACAACAGAGATTCTTTAATCCAATGAATCATTACTATTGGTAGTAGATAAATAGTAAAATTCGAAATATATTCTAAGAATCATTAACCTGAACTCCATTTCTTTACATGGATTTAAACGCGTTTAAAACTTTATCCTTATGTTTGTTAACTATTTGTTGCAGATTCATAAGAATGCTAGTCCTCAAATATTTGTTGGGATTGTCTGGCGTTGCTTTTGCCTAGCATGACGAAACTGCCATACAGACTCAACTGGTAGTTATGCATATATACACACTTACATACTATATACACACTCAGCTTTTATATATAGAACCACTTTACACACTTTGAATGCATGACAGTGTGAAAGAAAATATGATCACAATAACACTTGCTTCTTTTGTTTCTTCTGCTTTCTTAATTGCAGCAATAATGATGATAATATTGGTAATCACTCCAGCATATGCAATCGAAGCATTTCGAACATACAAAGACCCGGTATCGCTATTTACCATCCAGTACCCTTCAGACTGGAAAACAGTAGGCGAAAAGGCAGGCCATGTAACGTTTATGCCCCATCCACCATCGAATTATGGTAGTAACGCCGGACATGTTTCGAGTCTGACAATTGCTGTCACTAATGAAAATGTATCAACCTTAGACCAACTGGTTAGTAAAGAGAAATTCGAATTAGCGCATACACCTCTTGTTACTGCAAGAATTGTCAATGAATCTCAAATCACACTATCTGGACTACCCGCACACAAGATTGTAACCGAATCTGTGTTATCATCGACCACAGTACAATTTAACACAGTTGAAATATTTACGTTGAAAGACGGTAAACAATATAGCATTAGTTACAATCTAGGGCAAATAGATGATTTACCGATAATACAGCAGATGATTACTTCATTTAAGATTCAGAAGTAGAGATTATGAATACCTCATATGGGTAATCCAATATGTTAGTTCTTATTTATCTCTATGGCTAGCTTGACTATAGTTTTCCAATATATAGTACGAAAGCTGTGTTCTATGACCACCTATAGGCAGAAAGTATGCCGCGTCAGGTTTGAATTTATTCATGTAGTCCTCAAGTCTCTTCATAAGTCTAGATCCTGTAACATTTGTTTCTACCTTCTGTAGAAACTCTGGGTCGATTAAAACCTCATAAGGTTTGGATAATTTATGTATTTTTTAAAATAATACTGAGCTATACAAAGTATTACTAACTGTATTTTAGAGGTGTCAACTAACTATTAAGATAGCTACAATTACTATTGATAAGACTAGCCTCTTACTATAGGACAGAGCATCAAGAAATCATGACAAAATGAAAGACGATGCTATAGCACAGCTGTCAAACCAGCTTATGTCTTTAACAGCTAGAATGCAGGAAATTGAAAGAAAACAATTAATTTAATCGCTAAACTAGCATAATTATATAGCTATTCTCATTGAGAAGATACGTTAGGCGGTATATAGTTTGTTACAGAAGAACCATGGTGATGAACCAGTAGCCATTGATTTGGTTGTTCACTTTGCTCAAATATATTAGTAGCAATAACGCCAATCTTAATTACTCGCCCGTTAGCTAAAGTCGTTTCTATGTTTTCAAGGCATACAACCACTGCATTTTTGTTATTATCAAATATTCTTGTTTTCGTATTTGTAATTGTAAATTTCATCATCTCCGTATTGGCAAATATTGCTATCCAGCTTTCTCTTACTGCCAACCAGCCAGTAAATAAATCCCAACCCGGATGAATACAAACAATATCTTCGTCATGCTTCCACAAATTATCCATCATTTCTATGGATAAGTTTTCAAAGGCACGATAAAACTCAGTATTCGTCTTATTTACTTTTTCCACAATTTCGTCGTCTTCTTCTCCCATACATAGCAAATTGAGCAATGAACTATATTATTTGCGGGCAGCACTACTACTGGAATTCTGATGCTTTTAATTTTATCTGTCAGCTAAGAGAATTTGAAAGATAATGCTTTGCTTCTTCTAGGATCTTCCTTTCTTTCTCCGATGATGGCATACCAATCATTTGTTTGAACTCCAAAGCATTAACAACTGCCTTACCTCCATAATGGTTGTTAAAGTATATTCTTAGAACTTTGGTTTGCTGCTTTATCTGTGATACTTTTTCAACCCATGGTTTTAGCTCTTCTTTGCTATACAGGTAGTTATACCAGTAATGACCTTTGGTATTTCTTCCATGAAATCTAATGAAGGAATGATCAGCTGTAGTTATGGTAATGTCTGATAGGAATTGCAAATTTTCCTTCGCAGGAGAATCTGTCATCACAGCTGCAATATTATAATGCTTTAACATATCCCATGGACCTTCAGTACTCCATGACGGATGTCTAAATTCAATAGCATAATCATAACCAGACGATGAAGGCAGTCTATCAAGGAATCTCTCTATGTTTTTAAAATCATTGACCGCGAAGCTAGGAGGAAGTTGAATAAGTATAGCTCCTAACTTATTTGCAGTTTTTAATGGAGATATCTTATCAAGAAATTCTTCAAAATCTACCATTGCGTCCTTATTAATGTCCAATCTCTTGTTATGAGTGATAGTCTCAGGTACTTTTACTGAGAATTGGAATTTCTCTGGAGTAGCTCTCGCCATTCCAATAAATGTGCCCTTAGTCATTTGAGAATAAAATTTTTCATAAAAAATAGAGTCCATCTCTGCTGTGTTAAAGAATTCTGAATAGTACCTTAGTCTTTTAGTATCTTTGTCTGGATAAAATACACTAGTCCATCCTCCTTTGTCAGGAGTGTCACCGTAATTCCATCCCGAACATCCTACTAGCACAAGTTCACTCATTTTCTATCTAATCCAGCAGAAATGAAACTCCTTTTCTTAGTATTAAAACATCTCAGTTTCTATGTCTCTTAGTCTTTGTTCTCTTAATTCTTCAAACCATCTCCTTTTACTTCCATTCTTCAGATTACTGTAAGCTGTCCTGTCAAAGCCAAAGAATCCAAGAACTGTTTCTGCCGCATCAAGTATCATTTCTTTGTACTTTTCCTTATCTTACTAATAATACTTTGTATAGGACAATATTATTTAAAAATAAGGGTATATTCTATTGTGGTAGTCTCTTATATTGGTTAACTAATACTCTTCACAAGTTGTAGAACTCTTTTTCTATCTCCTGTTCCATATGTGTTATCCCTATACTATCGAGCAGTTTTGATTCATCATAGCAAAATTTTAATTGATCTGTGTAATTCCAAGTCTCCAGATACTGAGATTGCATATGAGTAAATTCCAATCATTGTAAAATAACTAGTCCAAATGGAGGGCAGAAATACCAGCATACTCCCTCTCCTTTCATAGCTTCAATACTTAAGTGTGCTATTGAAGACTCGAATACGCGATGAGCCTCTTTCCAAATGATGATGTCTTAACCAAAGAAATTGAATCTTGGAGAACTTTCACAAATAATCTAAATTCACAAGAATACAAAGAGATATTCGACAAAATGCTGTCTGATTGCTATCGATATGCTGATGCAATCAATGCAAAAGGAGGGCCTTTTCCTACTGACTCTTTACTCATATCTTTGCTGCTTTCGCAACAAAAAATGATAGATTGGCTTTCTTCACAAGTATGCAACAACAGCAACAGAGTTATTAGACCATGAATACGCTAATTTACTGTCTTGATGCATTGAAGATAAAGGAAGATTCTGAGGTTTATAAAAATGCATCAAAACTCGTAGAGAACGTTGCAATAGAATCTGAAAATGAGTGGGTTAGCGCTACTATGATTATAGCAAATGCTTCCCCTGGTTATAATTTTTCTCAATCACAATTAGCTGATTTCCTAACGCTAGCTGCAAAAGGTATAGAAGAAAAAAGAACCAGTTCTGAAATAATAGTTTTCAAGATGTACAGGGATATTATGGAAAACTTCGACAAATTTGGCGACAGCTTAAAGTCATGTTATCCAGAAATCGTCGTAGACGTTATTTCTGTTATTAATCAAGGTATGGACACTAACGGCAACAAAGTAAGTACTATTGGTCTTGAAAGATATTATCAGTCAAGAAAACAACAAGCAGTAATGAGGGAAGAAGTGAAAGAAGAACCATTAATAGCAGCAGCCCTATCAACAAGCACAACCACAAAAGCAGCTGCTATATATAACAAGAAAATTCCAACATCGAGTAATGACCTTGTTGAAATTCTCACTCATATAACAAAAAGAAAGAGACAAGACATACGACAGTCACTTGCAACATTACAGGAATCAGACCTCAAGCGTATAAACAATCTATGCCGCAACTACAATAAATTACAACACTACAGCAGCAAACTAATGACAAAAGAGGAATTTAAAAATGAAATACAAAAAGGAATAGGAATAGAGCTTAGACCTTATCAGCTTACACGAGCTGCTAATTCTATAAGAAGACTTCAACCCTATATTGAGAACATTCTTGATAATAAATTCATACTTGATGCTTCTCATGGTATTAATCATGTAAAACACAATCTTGAATATGGTTATCAGCTGATGAATTTACTTGAACGTACGAGAAGGAGAATAAGGCAAAGGAATCGATAAAGAACAAGTATCTATCTTGGTCTTGGATCGCAGTGAGAATTGTGTCGTATTGCAACTATACGCTCATATCCGGGATCTGTTGTTCTAGGATGTGGTACAGAATTGCAGTAGAGAGCCATGAAGATAATGGAATTGTATTTCCTAGCATCAAGATCAGTTATTATAGCGTACACTCACAATCATATTTCAAATTCACAAGATCAGATATCGTCCTTCTGTATTATTAGTCAAAATAATAGGTGAATTTTTTGATTTTCATACTAAGATGCTACAGCAGCAGAATCTCTGAAAGACACTAAAGCGGCGGGGGCTTCCTACCGCCGCTTTAAGCGTCTCATAATAACAGCATATTAGTCTATTATTTCGACAGTATTTAAAAATTCGAGAAGTTAATTCCGAAATTAATTCTTTAAATTATATGCAACAATTGATATTTGTAATGGTATTGTTAGCAATATAGTGACTCAATCAAAGTGTGCAAAAGCAATTGTCTCTGACAATAAGCGTGCAGAAATACAATAGATGAACAAAAATTCAAGTGGAGTGGCAGAGAGCTAAGGTCTTAACTACTCAATAAAAGACTGTAGTCAATCTGATATTGCAAAGATGCAGAATGAAGAAGATAAAAGAGAAAAGATACATCCATTGTCTTTAGCTTAAAGAGTGTTATTCAATAAGCTTGAATTGTTAGTTAATGCGACTGTGACTGATGATGCTATAAATTGTATCCCAAAGCCCCAAGGGTGATACAATGTTTACTTCTGCTGATAGTGCTGAAGACAAAAATAATTAAATGAGTCTAATTATAATGAAGATCGGATAGAAGAATGGCGAGAAGATAAAATAGGAGAGACAATAACCACAATAAACGAAGTTTTTGAACCCATACAATGTGGCGGATTAAGAGTCCCCTGTATATTATGAAAAACTTATCTGTATCTTTCTAATTATACAATATCTGTTTTATGGCAGACTATAATTATTATGAAAAAACAGCTGATATCATTTTTGGTAGATGGAAAAGTCAGATACTATACACCGGCGTCACATTAGGAGTTTTTGATCGTATGACATCGGATATCAAAAGTACACCCGATATAGCAAATGAACTTGGTCTTGATGATAAACTAGCTTATAGGCTTTTAAGAGCCTTATCTTCTATGGGATTCTTAAAAGAAGAGCCCAATAATAGCGGTTTCTCAATAACTCCTCAAGGTGAGTTGCTTCGCAAGGATAATCCACAAACACTAAGCGGAGTAGCATTACTAGAAGAAGGACCGGAGCATTATGCTATATGGAAACATTTGCCAGCAATGATAAAGGATGGTAAACAGAATTCATTTGTACGTGAATTTGGCTGTAAATTATTTGAGTATAGGGAAAGAAATCCGAATTATGCAGAAGTATTCAATCAGGCAATGAGTAGCTATTCTTCTGCGCAGACTACTTGGGTGTTAGAAGCACTCGATAGCTATGATTTTGCTAATATTAGTCATATGTGTGATATTGGTGGAGGGACCGGACATTTACTTGGTAATTTGCTCGTAAAATATCCACATATGAAAGGAACTGTGCTAGAGTTAGAATCAGTAATTAATAACAAAGAATTATTATTAGCACCTAAATTGGGAGTAAATGAGCGCTGCTCCTATGTTAATGGAGACATGTTTAGTAGTAAAGTTCCTTCGGCTGATGCATATATAATGAAAATGATACTTCATGATTGGAGTGACGGAGAATGTGTTAAGATACTGTCTAACATTTATGGATCTTCTCCTGAACATGCAAGATTATTTATTGCAGAGCATTTAGTCCCAGGTCCGAATCAACCACATTTTTCAAAACTGTTTGATATTCATATGATGTGTGTAGCGTCTGGAAGGGAAAGAACTATCAATGAGTATTCTAGTTTGCTACAACAATCGGGTTGGAAGTACAGTCAAACCCTGCGTCCTCATAATCAATCTGGATTAATTGAAGTAATTGAAGGTAGTAAATCATAAACTATAATTGTTGCCACAAGAGTTACTAAGAATTAAGGACAATATTAAAGTCAAGAAGAATATACTAAAAGATACAGGCCTTGTAGCTGGCTAAGGAGTGTTTTCAATGAATCTGACCTATTAACGGTGTAAGGTGTGTATCATCCCACAAATGAAAGAGGGTAGAATCAACTAATAGTAGTAATGAATACGACAGAAAATCAGAAGAACCGGATTATATGGGAGCAAAGACCATCTAGAAGAAGATAAAAAGAAGGAATTAGAGAAATAACGTTAAATTGGGTTTTCTAGGTCAATTTATTATAGATTAATAGCATACCCTTGCTTTGCTTGTCAGGGGCACTATACTGATTAGGCAAGGGCAAGTCTATATGCAAAGAATCTAACTGAGTGGGAACTGGCATATCTTATACTTTGAGCTTTTGATTAATTCTTGATATGATACAAAGAAAAAAAGAGAATCCATTAAGAGCTTTGCTCTGTTTCTCGACAGCTTTAAGGTTTTATTATTGTATCCGCATATACTTTCTGATATATGACATCAGTAAAGGATGATGCCGAAGATATACATCACAAGATAATAACCGGAATACTGAACATATGTACAGATGGTTGCACAGAACAAAAAATAATGGAGCAAATGCAGCTAACACACGATCAGTTAAGAAGAATCATGGCAGAGATAGTAGACAATGAGTTATTACACTACATCGAAGCACGTCGTATCTATCTTACAACTGATCAAGGGTACATTTTTCTTAAAAAAGGAGAATAGATCTTGGTGAGGAATTTGTACAATTTGAAATGTTTGGTATTTTGCCAATGGGGATGATATATTGGATGGCATAGAAGCATCTCAGAGTAGTAGAGAATGTAAAGAAATTCTAAGAACGAGAAAAGCTGGCCGGATAGAAGTATAATTGAGTTCCAAGACAGAAAGTATTCTGTATATTTACTTGATGTGTCGTTTGTCTACTATGTAGCCACCAGGCTCTAGGAAATATCCACCAGGTCCTTCCATTGATTTTGTAAATTCTTTTTGTTTTAGCAGATCTTCAATATACTTTTTGTTCTCTTCCTTTTGATGAGTATTCAATATGCTCTCATTGTCCAAACCACACATACAGGAATATTGTAGTTCATGCCTTAAATTACTTTGCAGTTAATAAAATATTTCGAAACCAGTTGGGGAGCTGTTGAATAACAGATGTGTTTTTACATATGTGTGATTACTGCTAAGCCCTCTATCAACGTGAGTTAGATTCTGTTATCTGTTTAGTTACCTTATTGTATGAATCAATGAAACTTTTTGCGAATGTGTTAGCATTCTTCTCCGATCCTCTGTGTACACCTGCTTTTGTCCTTATATGATGATAAAATTCATGTAATACCACAAAAGGATTATAAAAGATATCTGAGTTGATTGCATAAATTTTACTTTCTTTTTGAACATATACAGCATAGACAGTTTTTCGTTTACCCTTTACAGTTCCAACCACTATTTCTGGTGTAACAGTGTTGTAGAGATTGCTTAGATGCTCTAATGCTTCTTCTGTCATTTTATTAAGGATCATGTATACTATTCTAGCCTTAGTTAAATCATCTAGTGGAATACTGGAAATAGACATAACATCTAGTGTAACTAATATGCATGTTGTCAGATATTTTATATGTTATGTCGAAATAAGCAATTGTGGCATAAGAGAATTGTCTAGCAGTCCTCAACACATAATTAATTTGTCAAATCTGTCAGGATTGATATCTATTCTCTGCCATCGCGTTCCAGTATTATTTTGCAATGTCCTAGCGTAGCTTTATGCTTAGTATTGAAGTTGACAGGAACTATTCTCATGTCTCTCTAATCCTAATCCTTATGATCTATATCTAGCAACTGCTTTATTATAGTCTACTTCACCTATCTGTAGCTTTATCGACCTGATAGATGAAGAATTTGCACCATCTTTACCCTATGAAAAAGTATTCCCTGAAGACAGTAAGTTCATTTAATTTCATTATCATTAGGAGTTACTATAATAGTTGGGAAGCTCAAAAATTTAGTCGCCAAGGAGGAAAGAATGAGTATTCATATTGATCCATCTTGAATTATTACAGATCGAGCTTAGGACTGACACATTATCTTATATATAATTTGACAACGTAAATATCATAAGTCCCAGAACAACACCATACACGATATGTCCCCCTAAACTTGCAAGTGCCGGTACATGACCTAAAGGATGATTAAATGGAGATAATCTCGTAATCGGTTTATGTATTGGTACTAAAGTAATGATCCAAAGTACAAAACCATATAGTGTTCCAAGTAAAAGTAATGATGCGAAACTGCCGATTAACGTTGCGAAAAAGAGAGCAACAATAAATGGAAAAGCTATTCCTGCAAGAATACCATTCATGAAGTGAAAGAAAAAGATTCCTTTGAAGTCAATATTATTATTTTCATTTGGAAACTTAAACAATCGCCTTGTTATAATCTGATTTTCATGCCACTCAAAAACACCAGGCAAACCCCAGCGCTTCCATGATGGGATCTCAGTTAAGGTCATTACGGCCGTTGATACTCCCCCACTCAAAAGGCCAACGACTAAATATGGTAATGAAGCAATTTCAGACATCATTTATATCATCATCATCATCATATCTTCTAGCTCATACTATTTTATTTTTCATTATAATTCTAGACAATATCTCTAAACCTCTGTCTTTTATAAGATAGACCTGCTTTTGTCCATTATATGAAACAAGATCGTAATCAATTAGATAAAATAAATACTTCTTTAATATAGTAGGTGATGACGAGATCATTAACTGCATTAGATCATCAAATGTGGTTTCCTCAGCACATAATAATAAAATGTACTCTACAATATCTTCTCCAGTCCATTGCAAAGGATTTGGGCTTGCTTTGTAACTCACAGCCATTGTTGCTCAATTTTGTATAGTATGGTATTAAAGAGTTGCACATTATATTATGTGGTTAGGCACTATAATATCATTGGCGTATCGATGTACTATAAACAAGGATATGTAACATGATCTTTGTCTATGCAATCTACAAACAGATGAGTGAAGAATATGGGGCAACATGGGTGAGAGTCTTATATGATACACTAATATTTTTTGCATGCACTATTGCATTGAGACCTTCACCAATTTCATTATATCGCCAAATGAGGCATAATATATAATGAAAGCATCTATTGTGCCATTCTGAAATTGCTTCATGTTGTTAAATGCTGAACCACCAACTACAACAGGCAGCTTGTTATTGTATTTTGCGTGAATCTGTTTAATGAGCCTCTCAGCTGATTTGATATTTTCTACGAGCGTTATAGAGACAAGCACAATATCTGGCTGCAAATCGCGTATATAGTCTATGATGTAATCAGATGGTATTGAAGTTGAAATATTATATACCTTAAAACCCTTGCTTAATAGAAGTGATTCTATCATATTGCAAACCAAACCATGCAATTCACCATCAGGAGTGCAAATTACCGCCTTGTAGCGAGAAGATGGTTCCTTGGTCCTCGCAGTTATTCGTTCATTTATTATTTTAACGAGTCCAATGGCTGTATTGGTGCTAGCATGCTCAGTTGCAACATCTAGTTGACCTTTCTGCCACAAGTCACCAATTCTATACATTACTGGTTTTAGGAGTTTATCATAAAAATCAGCCAAGCCAAACAGTTTGGAATATTTTTCATAGATGTCTACTAGACCTTTGACATTACAATCGTTTAGCAGCACAAATACTTCTTTTTGAATCCTAGAGATGAGTTCGTTTCTTTCCTCTTGATAAGTACTAAATGCCGATACAAAGGCTAGAATCTTTGTATCATTTCTGTATTCCTCTGGTATATCCTCAATCGTTACCTGTGACGCTTTACCTAGATATTTTACGGTAGATTGTCTTGATATATTCCTCTTAGGGTCCCATACACTTTGAACTAGGTAAGCGTAGTCAATTCCTTTTACTTTCTTATTTCTGATATATACCATGGCGAATCAGGCATACTCTCTATTGGCATTCAATCTGTATTCATCACACATATATCAAATTGGTGGTACTACAGATCCCTGGTGCTAACATCTGATCTAGTATTTCTTTAAAAATAGAAAAATAAAAATAAATCAATTTCACTATTGCATTATCTTATTAGTCTTTATAAATACACCTATCTCAGTCATTCTACCGGAGATAAAGCCAATCAAAGCACCGTATATAAGATGAAATACGAGCGAGCCACCAATAATAACCATGTACAACCCTTTGAAATGGGCAGCTATATTGTAGATATATTGATTAGGTGCTGAGTAGGTGAAGGAATCAAGTCGTGGCTGTATCGCAAAGGTTGCAAGTGGAACAAATAATACTGTCCATAATGCCATTCCTACGATCATCCCTTTAACTATACCTTCTCTTGTATTGTAAGGTGCTATCTTTGACCAGAATAATGAAATTTGTCCAAAGACATTACCTGCGGTTATTCCAGTCAGTATGTGTAATACAAAGCCAATATACTGTGCTGATGTTGGATCGGTAAACCCTAGTGACACTCCAATTACAGCAAAAAATGTTCCAGCAGGAGTGCCAGATATAACGTCTACTATAACTAGAAGGCCAGAAATAGCCCATGCGCTGATAAAACCAGCAAGTGAACAATAGAGTATAAAATGTGTGTATGGGTTTCTTGCCGTAGTTTTTGTTTTTATCAAACCTTTTATATTTCTTTCATTACGAACGTACTATATAAACACGTGCCTAGCATTCAATATAGTGCCTAACTATATTATAATGGAAAGTAAAAAATAGCTCAAATACCATTTATTCTTATTTTATGATATACATTATGTGAAGCTACTACTACTGATGCTGCTATACCAGCACCAATAAAATTTCGGAGTGTCATCATTAGATTAGGAGAGGTGGCGATCAAAGACTTACCTGAAACAGTGTATAAGTTATCAATGAGCCAAAAAATAAGAGTTATCCAACCAATTATACCTGCAGTAAATGCTCCAAGTCTTGCTCCGTTGAAGGTAAAAAACAGCGAAAAAGCAATAGAAAGATACCATAATCCGCTAAGAATTAGCCAATTAAAGTGGAAAACTTCTGGTCTAGCATCTAGCACATAGTAAGTAGTGCCAATTGCAGCCAGTGCAAATAATGAAACAATGAGAAGCTTGTTATTCAATGTATGTGATGTTCGCTGTCTTCGTCCTGATGTTTTTCTTTTTACTTGCTGTTCTTCTTCTTGTTCTTCTTTTTCAGCAGTCTTGATTGCTTCTTCAAATCTTTTTAACTCCAAAGGAATTAATTTTTTTATAGTCTCATCTCTTACTATAGCCTCGTGTTTTAGGCTATCTATCAATGGTCTTGCTAGCGAAGCCTTTACAGGGGTAATAAGGTCAACCCAGTAGGAGGATAGTCTAGGGGTAAGAAATGGTATAATGATTATTTTTATATCTTTCTTGAGCATCGTTGCATAACGCTTCATCATCTGAAGATATGTAAGGACTTCTGTACCACCAATATCAAAATCTCTTCCCTTGGTTTCATTTACATCAACACACTTAACAAGATATTCAACGACGTCGTCTACTGATATTGGTTGCGATTTTGTTAATACCCACTTTGGGCAGACCATCAAGGGCAATCTTTTAACTAGATATTCTAACATCTGAAATGATCCTCCACCCTGACCTAAGATTACCGCTGCACGGAAAATCGTGACTCTGGCAGTAGATGTCCTTAATATATCGCCAACTTCTTTTCTACTGCGCATATGGTCAGATAATAGCACCTCATTATTTCCTTCTGTGCCTTCCTCATGAATCAATCCTCCCAAGTATATGATCCTATCAACACCACACTCTGTAGCAGCCTTGGCGAAATTCTGTGCAGCCAGCCTATCTCTTTGTGAGAATTTTTTCCATTCCTTAGAAGAACCTTCCATTGAATGAATAAGATAAAATGCGATGTTTACTCCATTCATAACCTTGACCAGTTGAGAATAGTCATGTACATTTGTCTCAACTATTTCTACGGCCCCATTATATTCTTCGTAGCGACCTCTCAAAGATTCCTTATTTCTAGTCAAACACAATATTTTGTAATTATTGTTAGTTGTGTCAGGAGAGAAATAAATAGATAATAATCTAGATACGACCCGGCTACCAATAAAACCACTTGCGCCGGTTACTAATACCTTCACCATAGTTGTCTCCACAGGTCGATCGACATTAGTATTATATTATAAATATCCGTGTAATTATGCATTCTATTATCTCTTATCAATCCAATTTTGTTGCTTCAACGTGGACTGCTGTATACAGAGTCATTTCTACCGGCAGGTAATTTGAAAGGGTAAGAAGTACGTCATCCTGACTCATATAAACCTCAATAATGTCTCCTCGTCCTATCTTTATTTCAGATCTCAGGGAAATTTTAGTTTTGTTGCTATCCACAGACAACCTAAAACAAACTAGTGCTTCGCGTGACTCTTTAATATTAATAAAATCTGATGGAAGAACAACAAGATTATTACTTGCTTGCTGAATATTAATTGAATATGAATTATCAGATGTAAAAGCTGTCCCATGAATATAGCTCTCACCCAACTCCAAATTCAATATGAATTTAGTATCTTGCTCTAATGCCATGGTTAAATAGGAAGAGATGCGATGTATATAAATAATGCCAACAACTGTTACATAGTGCTAACCATGTTCATTATAAAGCTGCTAATAAAAAAAGGGGCTATGAGATGCATATCCCAATGTTCATCTATAAAATAAGCTATTTTAGCTTCACTGCCAACTCTAGCTTGAGCTTTTTCTTTTCCATTTGTTGTCTTGCAAAAAGTGCAGTCACCAATGCTAATGCTCCTCCAGTTAAGCTTGCCAATCCTAATATTGCCGTACCATAAAATGTACCTACAATTGTTACACCTAGCGTACCTATAGCCATCTCCCATGGAATTTTGTTGTTTATTTTATTCATATAATTTTATGTAGATGCAGTTGTATATAAACTAGAGATAATATATCAGCATAGTGCTAACTCAAGTGTTTTGGTATAAAAGCCTCCGAACTATAATGGCAGGCTGCTTTAGCTAAAATGTGTAGGATATTGATTATCAACATACTTGCTAGTGCCTAATAACATCTAATAATGTATAACTCTTTAATATACTCCAATACAAAAGCCGCTGATCCTTGTTTCTATATCTTATTATCCAGTTTGGTTTTGCGATGGCAATTGTTGCTGCTGTTGTTGTTGTGGTTGTAATGGCAACTGGAAGAAAGGAAATCCTCCACTTCCAAGAGCATATGGCATTTGTCCATTCCACTTATTGATAGACTGCCATTGTAGATATTGTGGGTCTTGTCTTAATTGGTCTGTAATGACCTTAATTGCTTGAGCTTCTCCTTCTGCCCTAGCAACATTTGATCTAGCTTGTGCTTGAGCTTGAACAACTGTCTGATTAGCTACTACCTGTACAGCTCTCAGATTATTTTGTTCAGTCAAGTATTTCTGATAGGCTACTACTTTTTGTTCAATCTGACTTTCAAAGGCTTGTGAGAACTTAAAGTCAGTTATAAATACAGTTTCAACTGTTATATCTCTACTAGAAAGAGTATTACGAATAGCTTGGGCTATCGTAGCTTTTGCGGTTTCTCTATTTGTAATCAGCTCTTCTGCATTGAACTTTGCAACACTTGCTTTAACTGATTCTTGTATTGTAGGTGCTATTATCCTATCTGCATAGTCTGCACCAAGCTGCTGATATACAATGTTTGCATCATTTGGATCAATATGATAGTTCAAAGCTATTACAGTAGCTACTTCTTGCAAATCATTTGAAGCAGCTGATGCATCAGCTTGGAATTTAAGCGTACGTACTTCTAGCTGTATTACCTGTTCAGCAAATGGTATGATAAAATGTAATCCTTCTCCTAATACTCTATTTTCAACAGCACCAACATAGAGAACAACTCCTCTATGTCCTGCTTGTACAATGACAACAGATTCAGACAGTATAACTATAATAATAATAAAAGTAATTATTGCTGCTAGGATTTTTAATTTATTAAGCCCCGTAAAAGATCGTGAGCCTACATACTCAAGCGGCTCTCCTTCAGGGGTTCTTCTATCATATGACTTGCCAGATCTTTTAAAGGGATTTCTCATAAGTATACCATTTAACTAAATATCATTAATGCAAAAAGGCAATTTAAATTTGGTGCTCAAATCCAGTAGTCAGTTATTAACTTTAGCTCGTATAATAACAGGCATTTTAAG
>DATFDI010000015.1:0-20941 GCA_035252175.1 Nitrososphaeraceae archaeon | reverse complement strand
CAACACAAGGTTGTAAACAAATATGATAGAATAAGCTCAACATATTTTGTCAATCACAAAGATTAAATGACATTTTAACATGTAGATAATGAATTGGTTTAAAGATAAAAATGGACATATTCTAGAATCTAAAAATAGGATACACAGGTTGTTGTATTGTCCACTATGCCAAAAGCTAATATTCAAAGTAGAGTGTCTGAAATTAAGACAAGATAGAAATGGGGATTTATATGTAGTCAAACGCTATCATTATGATAGATTATCAAAAATACAACGCGCTGAACGCAAAGAAGAAAGAGAAGTAAAAAGATTGAGGGAATTACCAAAAGCAGAGTTAAACAGAATAGTACACCACGTTTTATAATCTATTTTTTAAGGACACATCATTTTTTGAAATTGGAGAAACCTAACTTTAACGTGATTCAAGGCTTTATAGAATTAGAGATGTTCAAAAGGTCTCTCAATGCCTCTCCTGCTATACATATAAAGATCAATATAATAGTTATATTATAATTTCTTAAATGTTTCTTGAAAAAATGCTCCACGTTTTCTTCTTTGATCATCAAAGATCCATTTTGTTACTATAATCATTCCCAACACAGGAAAACTTGCTATAAACAGATATGGAAAAATAGCAATATATATAGAAGGATAGAAAATATCCATTTTAGAACACGAGATACAAAGTTTCGTATACAGGAAACGTATTTTGTAGGCCAGGTATTCTCATCTCTGCAAGGTAGTTCGTTTTCACGGCATAAGCGAAAATTTCAAGTCTTTCCAACATATTGTTGTCGCGCCTTTCCTAAAGGCTCCTAATTACCTATTTATATTCTTTGTCAGATCCAATAACTTTCGAAATAGTCCTTATCAAAGCATCCATCACTGGATATTACTGTTCTCTACTATGAAACTTCTTGATTGCTTACTGAATAAGTTCGGGGATTTAACGCTATGCTCTGCCGTAAGTTGATATTTGCTAAGACAATAGCATATTAGAGTTAAGAGATATAAGTGTGTATAATATTACAAGTCACACATATTAATCGTAATTTCTGAGTATACACCCATATTCTTGACTGCAATTAGAATTACAACAAGACTAGGAAGTTGATATTATCATTCATAAAAACTGTAATCTTATTCAAATTCATTACAAGTCATAGAAAAGTTGTGATTGTTTTTATCATTTATTACTCAATGACAATATTCGCATTAAAGTTGTGTATCTCGTAATACGCATAAGGTGCGGGAGGTGGGATTTGAACCCACGAATCCCTAAGGAACAGGGTTTTAGGAACCGCTCTTTCCTGGCTCATTCTAAGCTTCGCACTCCAATACCATGATAGACCTGCGCCGTTGGCCAGGCTTGGCAACCCCCGCAAATTCTAGTTATCTATATTTGATGTTAAATTTATCTTTATACTAATATAGTATCATGAAGAAACTATAAAATGAATTGCGAGAGTATCACGCAAATCATTAGTCATTTTCGCAAATTGTCATCAACTAATGTAACATCATGCTTTATAGGTTAGACATATTATTTACATTATTTATCACTGCAGTGTTAAGATCCTTGGTTATGTTTGATAGTAAAACTGAAGATCGAACGAGAAATATGCAAAACTACAGCATACTACGATTTCTTTTGTAGCGAATCATGATCGAATGCAAAACTGAATTGGAAGTCTTTGTGGCGGTTTGCTATATTATGACTAAATTGGAATCTTTATGCAATCGTGATTGTGAATTGTTCTGAAGGTTTAAAGCATGCTCCGTACAAGAAATGATAATGCCTAGCATAACACCGACTATGTATATATCGGGTTCGTTTTGTATGAATATATTGACTCGAGGCAATGCTTTTGAATCGGTTAATCACACGGCTGTCGCTACATGTTGAACCGAATATTCCTTAAATTTGAGTAAAGATGACTAAACTAAGTGAAAATAATAGACTATTTGGAACTAATGGTATCAGGGGAATTTTTGGAAAAGATCTGACTGTTAATTCTATTGTGGATGCTTGTTACTCACTAGCAACTTACTTCGAAAAAGGTCCAATTGTTATAGGACATGATGGCAGAAATTCGAGTCCAGTCATATCAAAGTTAGTTCGATCTACTATCAACTCAGCAGGTTTAGAAGTTGGCGATGCCGGCCTCCTACCCACTCCTTGTCTACAATATGCCGCAAAACGCTTAGGTTACAATGGTGGGATAATGATTACTGCATCACATAATCCTCCTGAGTATAATGGGTTAAAGGCCATTGCTAGCGATGGTGTGGAAATTTCAAGGGAGGATGAACTAAGGGTACAAGATATCTATATCTCACGAAAATTTTCCAGAGTTAATGGGTTTGCTAGAGATTTTATGGAGCAATTCGTAATTGATTCCTATATAGAGGCCGCTTTGGCGCTAGTGAATGTACAAAACATCAGGTCTCGTAAATTCACTGTGGTCATAGACACAGGTAACGGTGCCCAGGCAAAAGTTGCGCCATTAATATTAGGACAATTAGGGTGTAAGGTCATCACAATAAATGGTAATATAGATGGTAATTTTCCGGGCAGGGGGCCAGAACCGACAACTGAAAATCTGCATCTTCTTTCCAGCATGGTAAACCATTCAATGGCTGATGTAGGGGTCGCCTATGATGGCGATGGCGACCGCAGTATGTTCTGTAATGAAAAGGGATGTCTATACGGTGGAGACAAGACAGGTACATTGTTAGTCAAATACTTACTAGAGAATAAACACCCGAAAGCGGATATCGTTTGTCCCTTGAACACTACTATGGCTCTTTCATTAGTAGCCAAAGAGAAAGGTGCAAACTTGGTTTATACAAAAGTTGGAAGTGTCGAAGTGTCCAGAGAGATGGTGAAGCGCAAATCTATGATAGGACTAGAAGAAAATGGCGGATTTATGTATGGTATGCTAAATGAAGTTAGAGATGGCATAATGACCACCGCCCTTATATTGGACGCCCTTGCTTTATCTGGGCAGGAGTTGTCCGGCCTACTCTCCTCTTTGCCGTCCACGTTCCAGTATAAGTCCAAGTTTAGCTGTCCTACCAAGCAAATTGCAATGAAGGTAATAGATACGTGTTTGAAACATGGTAATCCTAAAAGGGTCGAAACCCTTGATGGTGCCAAGATATGGATTGATGAAGAGACTTGGATTATGGTGAGAGCAAGTGGAACTGAACCCTTGATCAGAATGTATGCTGAATCAACCGATAAAATGCTCTTGAAATCAAAACTAAAAGAATACATCCGTTTAATTAAAAGTAAAATAAGCGGCAACGAATAAACGACTTATAGACAACATTTTTAAAACGCCTACACTTCTTTTACAGAAGTACAAAGATGATCCCCCAGGGTGACGAGAGATATTATGAGTAAACCATATTATGTGAAATTTGAAACTCCGAAGGACGTAGTAAATGCAGTCTATGAAGCAATACGCTTAGCTAAGCAGAGCGGTAGAGTGAGAAAAGGAACTAATGAAACTACAAAAGCAATAGAACGTGGTTCAAGCAGATTAGTTGTCATTGCAGAAGATGTAGAACCGCCAGAGGTAGTGGCCCATTTGCCGATTCTCTGTGAAGAGAGAAATGCTGCCTATGTTTTTGTACCAAGTAAGCAGCAACTGGGCACTTCTCTTGGTATAGATGTTGGGTCTGCTGCTGCTACCATTCTGGAAGCTGGCGAGGCCCAGCATATTATTGAACAAGTTGTCGACTCGGTTGCAACTGCTAAAGGTAAAAAAGGCTAGAGAAAAATGAGTAAGAACGTTGAGGAAAGGGTTGTTCCTGCAGAGGTTATCCAGATAGTAGGCAGAACAGGTATCGCTGGTGAGGTAATACAGGTTAGGGTCAAAGTATTGGAAGGCAAAGATAGAGGTCGCATTCTAACTAGAAATGTGAAAGGATCTATTAGAATGAACGACATACTAATGCTGAGAGAAACAGAGCGAGAAGCTCGGAAGATAAAGTAGAACTTATCCTAAGGTGAGACAAGAACATGAGTAAGACAGCAGCATCCCTACGCAATTGCTATTTCTGTGGCAGAAGAATAGTAACAGGTAAAGGAACAATGCTTGTAAGAAATGATGGTTCCATCCAGTGGACATGTTCGAACAAGTGCAAGAAAAATCTTCATAAATTAAAACGTGACCCAAGAAAGCTGAAATGGACAAATAAATATGTAAAGGGTGGCATCAAGGTAAAGAAATAGCAACGCAATGACTACCGAAGAAACTCTGATAGTAATCAAGCCTGATGGCTTCAAGCGCAATTTAACCGGAAAAATCCTCACACGTTTAGAGGACAAAGGATTCAAGATTAAAGATCTAAAGTTATTTCACTTCACGACTCTAAAGGCAGAGGAATTTTATTCCTCCCACAAGGGAAAACCATTTTTCGATGAGCTGGTATCATTTATTTCATCGGGCCCCGTGGTGGCCTGTATTCTGAATGGAAATAATGCAATTAGCACAATTAGGCTTCTAATAGGATCGACTAAATCATATGAAGCTGCACCAGGCACTATCAGAGGTGATTTTGGGCTTGGTATAACGAATAATATTATTCATGCATCAGACTCATCTGAAAGCTTCATAAAAGAGTCTAGAGTCATTTTCAGTTAGGTGCAACTCCGACAGCCAGTAGTAGTGGTATTGGGTCATGTAGACTCTGGGAAAACTTCATTGTTAGACAGAATACGAGGCACCGCAGTTCAAGAGCGAGAAGCTGGAGGAATTACACAGCATATAGGAGCAAGTTTTTTTCCAATCGAAACAATCAAGAATATTACCGGTCATCTTTATAGCAGGATTTCCAGATCCGAGACTCAAATTCCCGGTCTATTAGTGATCGATACTCCGGGTCACGAAATCTTTGCAAATCTCAGAATGAGGGGTGGATCTGCAGCAGATATTGCCATAGTCGTTGTGGACGTTAACAAAGGCTTTGAGGCTCAAACAATAGAAAGCATAGAGATCTTGAAAACAAGAAAGGTTCCATATCTTATTGCACTAAACAAAATAGACATGATCAGTGGATGGCGGAAAAGCGGTATACCTTTCTTTATCGAGGAAATGAAAAAGCAGGATCCGATCATACAGGAGGCGATAGATACGAAGGTATACAACGTTATAGGATCGCTTTCAAGATTAGGATATAATTCCGAGGCTTTCTGGCGCGTAAAAGATTTTACTAAGGAACTAGCAATTGTGCCAGTTAGTGCTGCTACAGGAGTTGGTATTCCAGAGCTGTTAGCGGTACTGGTCGGACTATCTCAGCAGTACCTCGCAAAGAGATTAGAGCAACACAAAGTCGGAGCGAGAGGAATAGTACTTGAAATAAATGAAGAAACAGGACTTGGTCCATCAGCAAACGTCATTCTGTTAGACGGAGTTTTAAAACATGGCGATAGCATAGTAATAGCAAAAAGAGAAGGTGCGATTATCACTAGGGTCAAATCGATCCTACTACCAAAACCTCTTGATGAAATGAGGGATCCTCGAGATAAATTCAAGCCAGTAGAGCAGGTAGCTTCAGCGGCCGGTCTTAAAATAACTTCACCCGATTTAAATGGGGTTCTCGCGGGTAGCCCTTTATACACTATAGAAAAGAAGGAAGACGAAAACACTCTAAAGCAAATGGTGGAATCTGAAGTGAAAAGCGCAATATTGAATACTGATTCAAACGGCGTCGTTCTGAGGTGTGACACTATAGGTTCAATAGAAGCAATTATCGACCTTCTGAAAAGGGCAAATATTCCTGTTCGAAGTGCGGATATTGGCAACATCACCCGCAGAGACATAATTGAGGCTTCAGCAGTCAAAGAGAAAGACAGATACCTGGGTGTTGTACTAGGCTTCAACATTAAGGTGTTAGATGACGCAGAGAAAGAATCCTATGAACGTAATATAAAAATCTTTAATGAACGAATAATATACAATCTTGTCAGAAATTATACCGATTGGGTTACATATCAGAAGGAACATGAAGATTCCATTCTGTTTAATGAGATACCGCCAGTTTGTAAATTTCAATTTATGAGAGGATACATATTTAGACGAAATGATCCGGCGGTGTTTGGGGCAGAAATTCTTGTTGGGAGACTCCGTCAAAAGGTTACAATAGTTAGCGAAGATGGTAAAAAGATTGGAATAGTTCAACAGGTACAAGAAAATGGCAAAGCTATCGAAGAAGCTATAAAAGGGATGCAAGTTGCAGTTTCGATAAAAGGACCAGTTATCGGGAGACAGCTCAACGAAGATGATATTCTCTATACGGATTTGAATAGTAGGCATGCAAAAATATTAGCAGAGAGATTTAGCCACAGACTAAACGAAGAAGAAAAGCAAGTATTTGATAGAATAATTACCATGAAGAGGAAATCTGATCCTGCTTATGGTTATCTATGAAACCCAATTTTCTTACTTGATCTATTGATATTTTTGTAACAGCCCTTCAAGTCCTTTTTCTCCTACGGCACCTACTGCCCTGTCAACAGCTTTACCGTTCATAAATATAATAAAGGTCGGGATTGCATACACATCGAATCGCATTGCTACGCTTTGGTTATCGTCTACATTTAGCCTTCCAAATGTCACCTTCTCAGAGTATTTTTTGGCTAGTCTATCAAAGATAGGAAGCATAAATTGGCATGGCCCACACCAAGTTGCCCAAAAGTCTACCAAAACAGGTCTGTTGCCAGATATCGTTTCATCAAAATTTTTCTCAGAAAGCTCCATTAAAGTTTGATTACTACTGACGTGCGTACTCGAGACCCTCTTTTCTTCACTCATGTTATAACATGTCTAAGGTGGTAATTGATATATAAGATTTTTTGAATTTACAGTTATTGTGCTATATGACCACCTATATCCTCCTTGGAAGCAACATCTACGGCACAATATTTGATCGTAATGTGACGACGTTATTGCAAGAAAGACAGTAACGTACTACTGATTAATATTGACTGTAAATAAATCTAAAGATCGATAAGAAACCTAGTAATGAATAGATTTTTTTCTTTGATTTGTTCAATTTGCATTTCATGGTAGGTCACAGCTTTTACTTCCACCTTAAAACCATGTTTCTTTAAATCAAGTCGCTCCCCTTTAACTTTGGAGTAGAGGAAGCAAGTATCAGTACAATCCATATTATTATTGATATGAGAAATCTTCACCTTGAAATATGACAATACGACGTTGTCAGTCAGAACTACCAACAGCACTTTTTCCAGCCAGTCATAAAATAGACTCTGAAGATCATATCCTTCTGCTTCGATTTTTACTTCTAGATCGGTCGAAACATTGCTGAGATCGAACATAGTGTTAACAAGACCGTATGCAGAATTTTCAAAAGCTTCATCAAGGGTACTGCCATATGCCTCGATTAAAGCATCCGTCATATGATCAAGGTATCTAAATCCTCCCGGCATAGACTATTTTTTATGGACCACTTTATAATTGATCGTAAAATCTAAATGTCAACAATTGTTGTTCTCCTGTGTGAATTTTAATCTACCTCGCGGAATGAGAGATCTTGAACCAGATGAATTCCATAATATCTGCTATGTCAGGGAAAAGTTCCTCGAATGTATTTCATTGTTTAACTTCAAACTTATGGAGCCTTCTCCTATAGAGATGTTGTCTACTCTTGAGACAAAAGGTGGACCAAATATTTCAAATGAAATCTATAACTTTAATGACAAAGCTGGTAGAAAAATAGCGTTAAGGTTTGATCTCACTATTGGATTGACTAGATTCGTCACTTCGAGAAGAGATCTAAAAATGCCAGTCAAGTCTGCTGCTTTCGGCGGGGTTTGGAGATATGATGAACCACAGGCAGGCCGATATAGATACTTTCATCAATGGGACATCGAAATATACGATTCATTTAGCATTGAATCTGATGCTGAAATAATAGAATTCGTTTCGATCTTTTTCAAAAAATTAGGACTTGGTGTTCGCATTGAACTAAACGATCGACAACTAATGGAGCAGTTCGTAAGGAAAAGACTTGGTGTTCAGGATGAAGATACAATCCTTGAAATGTTCAGGGCAGTTGATAAGGTTCCAAAGCAAGGTGGAGATCGAGTTCTCATAGAATATAAGGATAAGATTCAGCATTCGTTACTTCAACGTCTCATAGATCTATCTAAAACAAAAGGTTCGATAGACGAAGTAGTACGATCACAAGGAGATTTGGCCGAATATATGGAGAAAAGCACACTGGTAAAATTGGTAGATTCATTGAAGTCAAGAAGAGTAGATGACGTACGAATCAATTTAGGGGTCGTGCGCGGCTTGGATTATTATTCAGGTATGGTGTTTGAGACCTTTGATCCTTTGACTGAAACTGGAGCTTTAGTAGGAGGAGGAAGATATGACAACCTGAGCAAAGCTTTCGGCAGGAAAGATATTGGAGCTACTGGCGCGGCTGGAGGAGTTGAAAGGCTGATGATGGCCTTGGCAAAGCATGGAATTTTAAGGCTAAAAGAGTCTCGCCTGGCATACGTTGCGTATACCTCAGATAGCATATCCAATAACGCACTACAAGTCGTGTCAATTCTACGCAATAATGGAATTGCGACGGACTGTGATCTTCAAGGAAGGACACTGAGAAAACAACTTGATGATGCGTCTGCAAAGGGTGCGTTTTTGACAGTTATAATATCTCCTGCGGAGATTGAACGTGGGCAAGTCACGATTCGTTCAATGAAAGATGGGATGGAAACTAAACAGCAAATAAAAAATATAGTAGAAGGCGTAAGTGAGCTATTTCTACGATCTGAAACTGGATAAGTGTCTACAACAGCAAGGTACACTTTATGCTGCATGTAATTTATATTGTCCTTAGTTTTTCCATATCTGGAAAGACCACTCCATGGCTTCAATTTTATAATAACAATAGGTATGCACACGTTATTAGCACGACATCTACCTACTCGACCTGCGGCGTTAGCAACAAAATTCAATCCACGAGAGATAGATGGTCACTAGAACATAACTACCTACTGAATTATACCTGAGCAACAAATAAGGTAAGCCAATAAAGTGCCGGCACTTTCAATTCTTCGTTGTTTTATCATGTTTTCTAAATCATCGACAGATATAATTTCCGTTTTTATTATGTCTTCTCCACCATCGTTATTAGCTTTTTCCTCAGTCAGATCTGATGCTCTGAAGATATAAACAAGCTGACTAGATTTGCTAACAGATGGGTGGTATCTATACATGTAGTCAATTCTGTTAGCAACATAACCTGTCTCCTCTAACAATTCTCTTTTTGCAGTTTTAGCAGGCGATTCGCCGTACTCTATATGACCTGCAGGAAATTCAAGTAGTACTTTTCCTAGTGGATATCGATATTGTCTTATCATAACAAGATTGTCTTTTTCAAGAAAAGGAACAATGACAGCAACGTCTGATGATTTGTACCACGTATAATCCATTACTTTGCCTGTTCTTGTCTCAACCTTGTCTTGATGCAATTCAATCCACGGATTTTGAAAAATGAGTTCCCTTTGTATTATCTTCCAATTTGACTTCATCTATAAATTTATCTACATAGGTATGTTATTATTTAGTCATTATTGTTATATCATAATTATACATGCAGAATCAACTTTATACCAAATTCAAATAGTCTGTGTTCTTCCTTCATAATTGCTGACAAAATTCAGCATATAGGATTTATAGCAACTTCATAGAATATAGTCATAATTAAGTTTATAGTTTTAACTCATAAGATCATATTTTATATGAGGCGAGACTACGGTATTTTAAAAATTCTAGTAATTTTGCAGTCAATAGATATGACATAGCCTCCTTACATAGAAGCAACTAATAGAGAGCATGGATTGATAGTGCGAATTAACGGTACTTTGCCTGACATTTCGATCCTGGGAAGCCAGACTGAATCAGAAAGGGCAACTCGGTCGAGGAGTTAAGGGGATGTTGGCTAAAGGACCAGAGTTAAAAATGAAAATAATCCCTACCCAGTTGCATGAAGTATCTTACGCTGTCAGAATGATAGTATCTAAAGGAAAGAAAAACCTATTCAAAGATGATATACTGCTAGACGACGTAGATGTGCATGGACTAGGAAGATACATTAGGGAAAATTTTGATCCAAAACAACAATCAGACATTTGTGCGCTAACAACATACCATATGCAATAGTTGCGTTAACCACGAGTATCATTTCAGTAGTAGTGGGTAGGTATGTTCTACGAACGTTAGATTTGTTGATAACAAGTGCCTAGTGAGTTCTAAGCGGATAAATAACTAAGTCTATATTTGCGTGGTTAAACTACTCTAATATATGAAGAAGGAATTTGTTGTCTCTAAAGTAGAGGCTCCGCAAGATGGCAGTTCATATGTCATTGTTATATTGACAGATACCAAAGGAAATTTTAGTCGTACCAGAAGACAACAAGGATTGTCAGAAAATCCGTTTGGCATAGCAACAATACCTATTACTTCTCTGGATGATTTAAAGGAATTGCCCAAAAAGATATCTGATGCAATAAACGCGGCCTATGGCACCTCTGATAACAGTGCACCAAATGAATCCACTACCCTTAAGATGACTCAGAAAGAATTCCAGGAACTAGATATTAAAAAAGGAGATAAAATTTCCCTGGAAATCGAAATAGCGAACGGCGATATTGCAAATAGACTCCATAGTAGATAAACTTATGATAATATTGAACCATTTTTTAAGCAAAAGCAAAATCGGTGTGTCCAGCTAAACGCTTATCAGAGCGTATATTGAATTCCAAATGATTCAGCTTATGGACAATGAAATATCTCCCGACCAATCTAACGACATAGAGAGAAGGAGGCTACTGGAAATAATATATAAAAAGGGAGTATATGCCTTAACTAAGTCCGAGCTGGAACGAGTGCACACATTGATAGAACT
This sequence comes from Nitrososphaeraceae archaeon, assembly GCA_035252175.1. GTDB lineage: Archaea > Thermoproteota > Nitrososphaeria > Nitrososphaerales > Nitrososphaeraceae > JAFAQB01. Next base: position 9,988 of record DATFDI010000015.1, on the reverse strand, counting down.
AAAATCTTATGGAGAGAATAAAAAGGCAAACAGATCAAAAAAGAAATTGCTGAAGAAAATAAACATTGCGATTTATGAACGTTCTCAGGAAGGGCAGCATTAATAGATTCCTTATACTTTTATTTGTATGAGATAGCCCTAATGAACCAAGTCACCGTCATCTAATACAATAAGATCTGATATTAACTTCATACTAATGCTTTGACATCTCTATGGTACATCGCTCTGTAAATAAATAAAACAAGTTGAAAATGTTACATTATATTTCATGTACAGATCATTGCTAGCGTTGCACGCTATTTTTTGTCGGAAAAGTATGCAATTCATCTGCAAAACATCGAAAACATTTCTTTGGTTCATTATCACTCAAGTAGCATATGTAAAAGCATTTAGAACACTGTAGCCTGTCAAGACTACCAGTCAGCTCTACTGAGCCTTGGGATTGTGTAATAACTGATTGAGACGTTAACTGCTTTAACACACGACTGACCATAGCAGACATCTTATCTACGTCTGAATGTCTATATCTCAAATACATCTTTATCATTTCTTCGGGAAGAGTTTGTATTTCGAACATCATCCTGCCGCGACTAAAATTTCTGAACAAATGATCACGCAGGTACCATTCAAGTTCCCTGAGATCAGTTGCACTCATACAGTGAAACGTGATCTATGCATAATAAAAAGACATGTATAAACGGCTAGAACTTTTGCTACTAGCGGGACTTTAGGTAGCATTTAACTGTTCTTCAGATCACCTTTAAGCTTGCTTGATTCTCTTATACTATCGATTTGAATGTTATCACTTCGTGTTATCAACTTTGAGAAAGACGGTCTAGCATCTTTTCCCAAAATTAGTGCTTTTTTACCCTTTCTCAGGAATGAGAGGGTTAGACTATTCTCTGCGAGTCTTTCCGCAAATTCCCTTGCGGTATTTAGCTTATCAAATAGTCCGGTTTCATCTTCAGGCGTTCTAAATAGCATAGGCTCCAAAAGATTGACATTAATGTTATCCTTTTCAAGCTCTACCTCTGCGGCCAGCTTTTCATTAATCACTATCTTGATTTGGCCGCCTGTGACAGTTTTCATGGATCTGGTAACTAAATCTACAACAGGGTCTTCTTGGCCAATATGAAGATGATCCTTTCCTACCATACCTTTAGCTTATACTATCTGATTTATATGAATTTTTGGCGATGTTCGAAAAATGGCAATTTTAATAGAAGATATAACTGCACCAGTATTGTTAGCTTTCACCTCAGAAAGCATTTAAATTACAATATCCTATCCCTGACTTTCAGTATTCGACACCTTTTTGTCTTATTTGCATAAGAAATTAATTGCCAAGAATTATTCTCTAAATGATAAAAAAATGGCAAGCTAGAAATTAATTAATTAATTAACACGAACAGCCTTTCGGGTTAATGAATACTATACAAGAGAGGAATTATAATTGTGATCATGCCATCATCATTTTAGTGGTAACTGTTTTAGTAATGTCATTGTTGTCGATAGATATGATAATGAATTTTTCTCAGATCGCATTGGCAAAAGATGCTACTAATACCAGTAGCAGTACTGCTACAGGCAAGGCTGCAAATCAAAATGCTGAATCTCTTGTTAGGTCTATTATGGATCCTTCGTCCTTAATGTCTTCTGTTATTAATGAAACTGGGGGCAACCAATCAAGTCATGCATCCGTTAAAAATTTGACAGGTAATGACAATATAGATAATAATAACCAAACGGCAGCACGAGAACAATCCCAGGCAAGGAGTGGGAATTCATCAGCCTCAACGCAAACTTCCTCAGATCAGTTATCCCCAGACGATAAACTCCAGCGCAATAGTACAGAAGATAAACTTACACGGAATGTTGACACATTAATGTTAGCCCATCAGATAATCCCACCAAGAGACTTTTTACATCTATATAGTACTGATCCCTATACCATAAAAAGTGGTCACATATCTGCAAAAATTCCGTGTGATGCAAATTCTTCATCTTCATTGCAAATGCTTGTGGGACACTTGCCGCAGCTCAAGCCTCTTCAACTTGATCCAATCAAGGAATTGTCTAAACCCGGATACCTGTGTATGTATGAGGGAAATGTTGGCTCGCCAGTAAGCTCAAATGCAACAGACATTCATGCAGCAAACAATAATCTCAATACAGATTTGATTCTTCTCAATCCCACCGACTACCGGATAATACTGCCCAACACAAGCACAGTGGTAATAAGTGTTGAGCAAGGGCGCCCGTAATAGCAATTAAGGACCGCGCACAGACAATAATTTCTATATTATAGCGCATGACAATAAATAACATTGTAAGTCAAATCTATCATAATCAGCTGTAGATGGTAAAAACTCCTGCCAATCGCCATCACTAATCAAAAGGATCTGTTTATTGAACAGATTCTCAACGAATTCCATGCACCATCGCAGTTATTGTTTTGAAGTTTTTATTCTTATTATTACAAAACACATGCTTTTGTTATCGCTAATCTTAATCTTATTAAAATCCATGGTAAGAGTAGGTTATTTTTGGAGATGGTACATCATGTTCTTGTTCTTGCTCCAGGTTGTTGGTCTTGACACTCATTCCAGATATAAAACCACAGTATATACACCCTCTTTCTTTAATACTGGAGAAATATCGAATTTAATATCAAATGACTTAGTTTATACATTCCACTTATCCGCGGGTAACTGAGAATAAGATAATAAGGATATTCCCATGGCAGAGTAAAGCTTGCTCCTGAGATACTCAAACCACTCGTTGAAATCCATTGGGCTGAAAACGAAACCTACATGCTCTGATGTAATAAAATGAAATCTCATATTGCCTAGATTTCGAGAACATCTGTGCTTGTACTTCTCACAGCAGCTTCTTTAACCTTGGGGTTAACTGTCTCTAGTTTTTTTGCGAGTTCAATAATTTTTGGATTAGCAAGTAATTGATTGATTTGATCTAACTCTGAGCCCGATCTAATAATTATCCCTTTTTTCTTTGTAGCCGTGCCTTCGGGATTGACCTGTATACCTATGGATGGTGGACTTTTTTTGAAGGCTGGTAACTTTAATAGCGATACTCCTTCTATGTTGGTAGGTCTCTTTTCCCAGTTTTGACCTTCTCTTAAGAATTGGGCTAGTTTGTCATTGATATTTGCTGTCATTATTTATGTATCTTGGATATGCTCTTATATTTATTTTAGATTTTTAATAATAGCCTGATAATTTAATCAATATGAGTAGTAGTACCAAATACATTAGCAGTTTTCAACGAACATTCCAATAGGAAAAAATCCATGTGGCGATTTTCTTGGAATCGAGTAAGAGATGAACAGCTCGTAGTACCCCAGATTCATTTGTTTAATTATGTCATCCTAGTTCAATTATTATCGCTGCAATTTTATAATTTTAAATATTTATAATTCCATTCTTCAGAAAAGTAGTTCATTTCAGATTAAGTAACAAATAAGAATTGAATGAAAGTATTACGAGTACGAAAGCTATAGAAAGCATGGTTGTAATATTTCTGTTAACAAATTCACCCATCAACGATTTGTCCCTAGATATAATCACGAGAGGAATCATGGGAAGCGGAATCATGAGACTGAGTATCACTTGACTGTATACAAGAATATTAAGTGGATCAAGGCCTAAAAGTATTGCTATCGTAGTAGGGACAACGTTGACAAAACGTGTGATGAATCTCCTCAGCCAAATGTTTACTTTCTTTCCTAACAGTCCCTCCATTATCGCTTGGCCTGCTAGTGTTCCAACAACCGATGATGCAATACCTGATGATAAAAGGGTAACCAAGAAGACAACCCCTGCCGTTGCGCCAAATAGAGGTACAAGTGTTTTGTAAGCCTCAGATATAGAAGCTACATTTGGATTAGTTGCATTAAAAGCAGCAGCCGCGGTGATCATAATTGCTGCATTCACCATACCTGCAACCGTTAACAAGACTATATTCTCTATTAAATGAAATTTGCGCATTTTTCTTCTTTCTTGTAAAGACTTGTTTTGTGCTTTATTTTTGGTTAGCCAAGAATGGACAAAAAGTGCATGAGGCATGACAGTAGCTCCTATAACTCCTACCGCAATGAGTAAAGCATTATTGCTACCAAGTGACGGAACAAATGAATGATATAAAATCGCAGATGGGTCTGGTTTTACAATGAATATTTCATACAAATACCCAAAACCGATCACTGAGACAAAGAGCGCGAAAAGTCGTTCAAGAAGTCTGAACCTTTGTTGTGTGGCTAGGAACAAAATTAAAACGACATCGATAGCTCCAAACACAGCTGCATATATCATTGGTACTCCGAATAGCAAATTAAGAGCTATAACAGTGCCCAGATATTCAGCCAAGTCTGTGGCTGCTGCAGCTGCCTCAGCAGCTAACCAATAAGGGATAATATACATTTTCTTTCTGAGCTTCTCTCTAATTACTTCTGGCAATGATAATCCTGTAGCAATGCCAATCTTTCCAGACAAGTACTGAAGCAGCATTGCCATTCCACTTGAGAGCCACACTACCCAAAGAAGGCCATAGTTAAGAGAAGATCCTCCTTGAATATCAGTACCATAGTTTCCAGGATCCATATATGCCATGCTTACCAGAAGGGCTGGTCCAGTATAGAGGATAAGCTTAGTCAAAGAGTTTTTTCTCGCTAAGAGACGCCTTGGATTTAGCATTGGATAACGTTAATAAAGATAGTCATACTTATAAAACTTAGCCTCGGCTAAGAAGATTAGCAAAACCTAAATAGAACTAACGATATAGAATAAAAGATATTGTTAAAGATATCAAAAGCAGACAGAGATATCAGTGAAAACCGGTTAAAGTCTATTCGTAATGCGCATAACAAAAAGAATGCGCGGCAGGAACAACAACAACAACAACAACAACAAACAGATAGAATGGAAGACTATCTAGAAGTCATTTATGAGTTGATTCGGCAGAAAGGTTATGCTACAGCAGTAGATATTTCTGAGTCACTTAGTGTTAGTTCTCCCAGTGTAACCAAGATGCTGAAGAGGCTAGATGAGAACAAGTACTTACGCTATGAGAAGTATCGGGGTATAAGTCTTACAGGAGAAGGCATTGCAGTAGCAGAAAATATTCGTCAAAAACATGGTTTATTAGCCGAATTCCTTAAAATCATCGGTGTCAATGAAAGTATCGCAAATATAGATGCTGAAGGAATTGAACACCACATACATCCTGAAACGTTGAAAAAGTTGGAGACCTTTGTAAACAACATAAAGAACCCTAAGGAGACCGGGATGACTGGGGCTTCAAAGAAATAAATAATATATCTTGCATTAACTACAAGTATTTGAGTACCGTACAATCTCAGTAAGTTGTTCGACGAGAATAATACGCCACCACATGTTCTGAAAGTCGTGCGAATATTCCTGTATGAAGAGACCTTCTCTAGATATAAACTGGATAATTAGTGTTGGCAGGGCAGAATTGGCTTATAATTGAATCAAATCAAAAAAAATGGTGTGAGCGATCCGAAACTCAGTATGGATTAAGATATTGAAGTCTGCGTTCGTTTAGGAGACTCCGATATATCGTCAGAGAAGGGCAAGTCAGGAAATTTACTTTTTGTGTTCTCCTCTATCAGGGTGCTTGCTTCTTCTATTATTTTCATTGCTTCGTCATCTATCCCAGTTATACCGCTGTTGGCTATTTCAGTAGAAGGTATTTGGCTGGATCCTGCCATGATATTCCCGAGTAAGTCTGAAATCTGTCCAAATGAGTGATCTGCTTCTGGCATCATGGAAGAAAGTCCGCCCTGTATTCCCTTTATAACAGACATAGCCGGACTCAAGGTGACAACTACATCTCCTAGCTCAGTTACAGTATTCAATCTTAATTGAATCTGCTCAAAAGCCAGTTTTGCTGAATTGACCATTTTGCTCATTTTACGAACTTGAGATAACTCATTAGACAATATTTTGGCATAATAACTATCATGGTTTTGAAGGGATTGTACTACACGATTGAAAATTAGTTTATCTTTTTCTTCTAACTTGTTAGATATCTTTTCCAATTTAGAAACCTGCATTTGTAATTTATTCTGTGCTTCTTCTATGCGGGGTTTTAAAGGATCTTGTGGCTTCAACCTGTCAAATAGCTTGTTTGTCATACTTTCGGTTTGTGGTTCATTCCATTTTGTAGATAACGGCATGGTGATAGTGATATGTTACAGGCCTGGGGTTATTTGGGCATGTATCAAAAAAAATTGTGCAATAGCTAAGATTTCATGTATTAACATATGCCAAATGATTCGAAGTTGAATAAAATCGAAGATACGATCCTAAGAGAATTTGTATTATATTTTTAGATTCTCTAACTAACTATTCGGCAAAATTATTCTCCCTTGTTCTTCACCTTAGTAGCACAATGTGCTGAAGGTATTGTGCTACGTAGTTACAGGATGGATTCATTAAATGATTTGTAATCGTTGCGAGATGTAGCAGATTTGAGCGATGTTTATGCTGCAACGCTTATTGCAGAATGTACTGTAACGCTATTGATCGTCTGCTGTTACCGTAACTCCAACCCTGCTTGGGCATAAAACAGGTGTTCTATGGCTACCAATAACTGTGGCCATTCCAGCAATTCTATGCTCTTCATATTAATTGTTCATTCATAAAATCGGCAAATACATGGTGAGACGTTTGTCACTATATCAATGCGATTTTATTTATCCAAAACTAGCAACGGTAACTACAGAATATGCAACCGCAGGCAGGGCATGCCACTGCCAGCAGGCCTTCAGATCATACATTACAGTTTTCCGCAGATTCATGTGGTAGATAAAGTAATACAGTGGTGCCTGCAATTGCTTGGTGGGTCTTTAAAAGGTTTGCACTATATACGCTAGAACTTGCAAAATGGTCATAATACACTTCCACATTATACAACGGAAAATAATCGTGATGGTAATAGGCATTAAATAATCCGAAATGTCGATAAACACTAGATGTGGGAGTTGTGTTTCCCAATATAATTACAGATCCAATTGATAGAATAGATATAGCCAAAGCGACTCTAGCATAATAGCTTTGTCTATGCAAAGAGCATAATCTTTTATTATAATTAGTACCTCCTTTTCTATTGGTCGTTAGGAGAGGCTGCTGTTGAGGTTTAGCCTGTTGTTCATTTATTGAAAATGATTGTCCCGTCTCTACTTCCGAAGCAGGTAAAGGATCTATAATTTTGAGTATTTCTTTCCTTTTTTGTTTGTTGTAAATTATGCAATTCCTCTTTTCGCTATTTGGATATAAGACAAACCCTGACTTCAGGAGATTGCCAACTGCCCATAAAACAAAATCTTCAGAATTATTTGGGAATCCCTGAACTAAATATGATATTGAGACTGGCTTTTGCATTTTGATAAGCATTCGCAAAATGGCAATCTCAAAGTTATTCACAAAACAGTATATGCAGTCAGTGTTATTTAATTATTTATTTAAGAGATTTTCTTAAATATATTTCATTGTTAATGTCTATGTTGACAAGTTAGTCAAACGAAAGGGACAAATATGACTGTTATTAATTATGCTACATATTTGGAAATTAATAATGAACTGAAATTGGATGGTATTTTATCCAATATATTTTCGTCACGAGCAGTTGCTCAAATCTTAGATTTTTTCCTGGATCATAAAGAATTCGACTATTCACCTGCCGAAGTGGCACAAAAGTCTGGGTTATCTTTTAGAACTGTTTTCAGAGAGATTCCGAATTTAGAGAAGAACCAACTCATATATCATAGTAGAAAAATCGGGAAGACAAACATGTACAAGCTGAATACAGATTTGCATGCAACATTATTATTGGAAAAATTTGTATTAGAGATGTCACAGCTAGGACGAAGCACACAAGAGGAGATAAAAACTATTCCAAATACAACTAGGTCATCTACCATAGTAGAAGAAAAGAATGGCGATTAGTGGTTCTACGACAATGTATATTGATTGATTCGGATCGAAAGGGCTTTCCTTTCAGAGTTTCTCATATAATGCCGATTCAAAATAAAAAAATAAAAATCTTGATGAACTCGAGCATTACCATAATTTTTCTATGTGAACAGAATATAATGCGTATGAGCAGACAAGTAAGCTAATTGAAGTGCATGCAACATTGCGCCTATAATTTGAATCTGCCTTTACAAATGCAAAATAATTTACGAAAAAATAATGTGACCACAAAGGTATCAAGTGACAGACAACATTAACCGAACGTTCTCCAAACATTTCGCTTTTCATAATAACATTATTTTAAACTACTTTACTATTCTTAATAAGGCATTGTCCTCGTGGAATATCATAATCATGGGGACATTTAGTTGGATGGCTTCAACGTCTAAAGCAGCTAATAGTATCGCAGCTATCTACTATACAAAAGTCATCGCAATAATGGTTGTTTATCTATTTTTCTATATTATCATGCCCCAGATATTGCAATCATCAAATCTGTAATGAATCCAGCGAACAATCCAACAAAAATACCAACCATTAAAACACTATTTGTGGTCTGCTTTCTTGCTGAATTGTACATAAGCATTGAAACATAAATCAATGCACCTCCAGCAACGGATAGAAACAATATAGATGCTATATTTGAACTCCATAGACTCCCTAGTAAGGTACCTACAAAGGTTGGTCCGCCACCTATTAGTCCTACCAATATTAGAAAACGAACTGTGGGTCTTTTAGCAAGTCCTGTAAGAGGACCAGCTATTCCAAATCCTTCAGTGGCATTATGTATGCCAAATCCAATTATCAAAAGGACTGCTAGTGCAATGGCACCAGATACATATGATTGACCTATAGCTAAGCCTTCACTAAAGTTATGTACACCAATTCCTATTGCAATCATGATGGAAAGCTTGTATAGATTTACTTCTTGTTGTTGTAACAACTGATGCTGTTGTTGGTTATTATGTCCACGAGTTGTAGATCCTCCTGTTTCTTTCCCTGCTGTTGATGCAGCAATATCTCCTAGTGTCTCTTTTGGAAAAGGCTCATTTACTTGAACGATAGGCACTTTTCTCATGTATTTACTCTCATACCATGTTAAGCCTAACAATCCTATTCCAAGTCCACCAAACATTGCTACAAGACTGACGACAGCACTTGATAATGGTGATTTACCTGCAATGACGTCATTTGCAGCTCCTTCAGTTGATTCCCAAGCATGACCAAAGACATCAATTATCAAAAATACTAGAATCCCGATTGCAAAGGCATTAAGAAAGCCTCTTTTCCTTAAGCTCAAATTTTGAAGTCCAGCTAAAGGTAAGCCTAAGAATATTGTAAAACCAGCGATTGCTCCTAATACTAGAAGTTGCCAGTAATCAATCAAAGTTGCCAATACCTCGCTTGTTAGGTCTTACTCTGGTGTTACCATTCCCAAGCCCTTTAAAATCATACATTGATATCATATTAGGATAGCCTAATGTCATGATATGGTACTATTTATTCTATCTGATGATGCGGGCATGAACGTTAATCGGTTCGTTTCTATGAAGGTATCCATAACCAGCCATTCTCCTAAAGCAAATAGATGGTCAAATTTAATAATGGATTAGCCCTACTTGGATTGGTGTACGTTGAACCCACACGTGATTTCTGCTAAGAGGCCTAGGATTAGCAATCAACCACAGAATAATGAAAAAGAAAGGGAACAGCTCTATGTCGGAACAGCAGAATCTGAACATATAGAAATGTATCTGAAAGCTATTTGGTATATACATGAACAGGGTGAAGAGATTAAGGTTAGCTCTATTGCCAAGGTACTTAATATACGGCAGCCCTCTGTTGTTGAAATGCTTCAAAAGCTAAATGACAGTAAACTAGTACGTTATCAGAAGGGCAGTCTAGTACAGCTCACGGTGGAAGGCAATAGGATTGGAAAGCAAATGATTAGAAATACACGATTGCTTGAAGTG
>DATFDI010000014.1:0-7512 GCA_035252175.1 Nitrososphaeraceae archaeon | reverse complement strand
GGCCATTATCCTCTAGATGTAGTGGGCGGTATTTTATTAGGAATAGGAGTCGCTCTAATATTTGTAGGTATAGACAAATCTATAGATGCATCAATAATAACACCAATAAGGAAAAGAATACTCAGAAGGTAAAACAAACTCCATATGATGAGCTATAACCAGCTTTCAAATACCACATCAATACTGCAAGTTTCTTAAGATGTTTATAGACATCACAAATTGTAATCTATCTAAAAAGTGTTAATTATTTAGGGAAGCAGCGGGCTAACGGAAACACAGCAATAACCCGCTGCTTTTGCGTATCTATGCCCATACAGAACAGATGGCACCAAATAAAAGTACTACTCAAATATTTAAAAAACTCGATAGATTTTTGTACTCAGTTCAATATTTGACAATTCCTGAAGTCGCTTGTTTTCCTTTTGTTCTTTTCTTTTTGTACGCTTCTAGTTTAGAGAGCTTGTCATAATGATATGTTTTTACCTTGTGTAGATTTCCATGTTTATCTTGCCTTAGTTTTTGACATAGTGGACAATATAACAGCCTATGCATATTGCTTTTAGATTCTAATATATGATGGTTGACGTCTTGAAACCAGGTCATTTATTTTTCCCTGCTAACTCTGTATCCGTCTATGCTTCTGTGTGATGAGCCTTAACCTTCTCATTGTTATATAGTTTATGCAAAGAATAAACAAAATCTACGTGTACACAATCAGACTTCTCATCTAGTAACCCAAACTAGCAATAAAGCTAATAACTTTTTTACTCGTAATATCTGTATCAATTTAATCATTTACTGTTTGACAGGCTTTAGTGTTTAGGTATGTCACAAGAATAATTCTTTTAAGTCAACAAGAGAACCTTCAAGCTTAAAAATTAGATTCTAATTTACTATTCCTTGTTATAATTGAGGGTCGGTAAGAATAGATATACAAACCCATTTACAGGAAAAGCAAAGATATTGGCAATCATTTTCATCGCCTTGATAGTTGGTATTTCCTATGGCCTGTTCTTTTATCTTGATAACGCAAATGAGCAGGACGTACGGAATAGAATATTTGAACGAAAGGTGGCAGATCAGATAAAAGCTACAAACGCTCTAGCAGGACATATAGGCACAGACTTGACTTTAGTAGTAGACAACCTTCGTGGTTTGGCTAATAGTGTATACATTCAACAAGGAGACGTATCTAGCAATACCACAAGAAAATTAACAGAAGAAGCATACAATCATCTCAGCAATCGTGAAAACATAATAGATCGACTTGTGATTGTGGATAAAAGAGGCTTTGAGACGATCGGCCTTGTAGCAAAAGGACAACGGAGCTTTGCAGGAACAAATGTTTCTTCAAGACCTTGGGTACAAGAGACATTAACATCACGAACACCAACTCTTTCTAATGGATTTGCTGGATTAGATGGTAACTATAGAATAGCTATAGGATATCCTATAACAAATTTACAAACAGGACAGTATATGGGCCTAATAGGAGCACTTATACCGTTTGAAACTTTTTTATCGCAGCATGGGAACATCCACAATGTTAATTCTGAATTCCTGGTAGCTTATGATAAGAATGCGACTATACTAGCTACAGCATCAAGCAAGGACTTGATAGGTAAGAACTTTTTTGGAGGTTATGTACAACAATTTATCAAGTACAACGAAGTCCTAAATAATTTTACTCGTAATATGTTGGCTGGAAGGCCAGGCTATGCAATATATAATTATGGTGCAGGTGAAAGACTAATTACAGGCTATCCAATTTATGTGAATAGTAAAGTTGCCTACTTCGTCAATATAGTTACACCTACTTCACTGATTTATTCGCGTATCAATGATGTTCTTTTTACTGAAAGGGTAAAGATGTTTTCATTACTCGCTGGTACTACTGCTGCTGTAGTAATCTTAATCGTTTTCCTTATCAAATGGAGTGTCCTAAATGAAGAAGTAAAGAGAAGAGGGAGGGATTTAGAAGAGGCAAATAAAGAACTTGAAGCTGCAAATGAACAATTATTATTGTCAAACGAGCAGCTAAAAATACACGATAGAATGCAACGTGATTTCATAAATATTGCGGCACACGAACTTAGAACACCTATACAACCTCTATTATTCGGTTCAGAATCTTTAAAGCGTAAAAATCCAGGTGAGTTCGAGGCGGAAATAGTATACAGAAACGCAAAGAAACTTCAAACATTGGCTAATAACTTGTTAGATGTCTCAAGAATTGAAAATGGCACTTTAAAGCTCTACAAGGACCGTCTTAATATAAAAGACATAATATTAGATGCGTTAGAGGTAACAAATGTCAACTTATCAATATCATTATCATCTAATAAAAAAGAGAATGGATTAAAGATAATCTATGAACCGGAGAATTTATTCATTGATGCAGATAAGGATAGAATAATTCAGGTTGTATCCAACCTTCTCATTAATGCTGCAAAATCCATTACTCAAAGAGAAGAAGAGGAGAACCTGAAAGAAGCTAAAGAAAACGGTGTCATATCTGTCTTCACACAAAAGAGAGCACAAGAAGATAGTAATGAAGTGGTTGTTAGCATACATGACCATGGTAAAGGGATAGATCCCCAAGTAATGCCAAGGCTATTTTCCAAATTTGCTACTAAATCTTTTGATGGTACCGGATTGGGGCTATATATTTCCAAAAGCATTATAGAAGCCCATGGTGGTAAAATATGGGCTGGGAATAATAAAAATGGTAAAGGTGCAACATTTTCATTTAGCCTGCCCTTAGCTGACAATAATAAGACGTCAGGTAGCAGGGACAATTAAGAACTAATACATATTGGACCCTTTTGTATTGCCATCTTTAGAAGAGATAGAATATATGGAAAGGCAGCGCTCGCAGGCAACCAAGTGGTCCTCTACCTTAGCAACATACTTAATCTCAATCATAAGCTCAGGGATTGCAAGACGCTGAATCTGTGGTGCTTGCAACTACAGAGATACCAAAAAATACTTCATTTCTGCATTTCCGTTACAGATTTTACTTCGTCATCGAATGTTCTTGATGCATCTAGCCTTTCAGCAATGCGTATACCAGATATTATTCGTTTAGCCCCAGTTGATTTAACAGCTTGATGAGCGGCATCTATGGAGTTTAGGATGGCTTTATTATCTGCTTCTATCTGAGTTCCCATGGCTGTGAGTCTAGCAGTTTTGATACCTTTTGATTTACGAATTGCATCGAAGGCAGCAGCCACTTCTTTACTTATGCTTGTGTTACTTGTTCCTACAGGTAGGATACTAATTTAGCAAGGATAGTTTGATTGTTATTGTTATTGTTATTGTTATTGCTCAATATAACAGATATTTTTAGCCCTTGTAAGATAACCTTTTCGTGATTTCTATAGCGTCAAAGGTATTTAATTATGTCATGCCATTTAGGAGGATGACGTTTTGTAGTACCTAGTGCTGACAGCACAGTTGCATCATCACAATTCTCTTGCTTCTATAAATGTAAAGTCTCTTCTTCACTATCTGAGTATCTGTGAAAACATCTATCCTTATGTCGATACTAATCTTTTGCTTGCCAGAGGAGGAGAAACAGCAACTGCATATTTCCAGTTTATATGATACTTGACCCTATTTATCTGGTCAGCTGCATATCGTATAAAGAATCGTCATAAAGTGCGGTTACAGTTCTCTCGCCTCAATAAATGTGAAAATCTCCTCTTTCCTCATCTGAATATATCTCAAAGCCCTTGTTATTGTATTTCATCTTTTCAAAAAATCTACCAACGATACTTCAGACTTTATTGGCAAAAATGTGTTGGATAGTTAGTAACTTCTTGTATGTGACCTAGAGCAATAACCGCAGTAACTATTAGTAGATGGTCTGTTGTGGCATATGCATTCACATCTGCTGCCAAATCCCGAAGAAAATCTTTTTCGCATTACAACGTATTATTACCATTATATGTATTTAAGTACCATTAATTACATGACCTTAGGTATTGCTTTGCCGCTAAGGTGTAGGAACATATAAAATGGACAAATATCCGATAATTGTGACGCAAAGCCAGCATTTGGAGCGAGCCGTCTTTTTAAGAACAAAGCAGAGTGTATAGAATATGTTATCGATGGTACTCATATAGTTAAAAATCACGCTCTTCAAAAAGCCAGAGTAAACAACGAAGTGGCAGACAAATTGTGTGCTCAATATTGAGGTAAGATAATCTTGTAATCGTGTAGATATAGCCAGAAGCTAGTCTGACAAGTGTCCTATACCATCATCTTTCATTTTGTCACGATTTCTCAACGCTTGATTTAATTCTCCTAACTCTTGTACCTTGCTTTGACATATGGCTGACATAAATATTTTCAGGTCTAGCGTATATTTACTTTATAAAAATCCAATTCTTTTTGTACTGCCTTCTATAGGTTCTATGATTTCTATCATATTTGAGGCATTTTACATTGTTGGGTTGCGTAATAATAATAATAATCAAAATTATTTTCCTCTTTCAGATATCTTTATTCTATTTTTATTTTTCATATCCTTTGCCATTGCTTATTTTCAATTAATACTGATTTCAAAAAAAATTATCCCAAAGAGAAATTTTGAAAATAAGAATTACTATAATATAATAATCTTTGAACTTCTAGTAATATATTCATTTTATGCACTAACATTAGTAGATATCGGAGGTTACGAAGCTGATATGAGAGGAAAGTTAGCTACTACTTCTGCAAAGACAGGTCATTTCTCAATATATATATCTAAGATTAGTATTCAAAATGCCAGCTTATTTGTAAACATTATTTCTTTTGGCATTCCCTTAGTTCTATTGTTATCAATTATCTCTTTGTTTTTTAATGCTTGGATGGTCCAGTACATTTTATTGATAGCAGCAGACGAAACAAGAAACATACGTAGTAACATACTTGGCCTTTACCAATCTTTGAGCAGTATAGTTATTCTTACTGTACATGAAATGGATAATGATGCAAAGAAAAATATCGCATTATTATTTATTCTTTCAACATTAATTTCAACCAGTATGTTCGTCCTTACAGATATAGCGGTAATTCCTGTTGCAGATGGTTCGAGCCTTTATATGTTACAGTTTGCAATCCTAAATATAATAGGAGCAATATATTCGCCATTCTTTTTAGTATGCTTATTCCTTACGTTTATGTCACGACCGTTCTATATAGATGATAATAATATATTGCCTTAAATCCATAAACTACAAGAAATATTGGGTTAACTATTCTTACAAGAAAGCTCTACTGACATAGTTGGCAAAACCCTTATTTCACTTGCTGTAACGTATTTTGTGACTCATAGTTGCGATACTATATTGGCTGCGCTGGATGGAGTTATTCAGCTTGGCAAGGTCCGTTCTATCCTGCAAATATGAGCGATTCTTCTGATTGGCTGCGCTATTATGCTTCAGTCTTCGATTACGTAGAGATTGACTCTTCTTTTTACAGAATGCCTAATCTCTTTACGGTTAAAAATTGGTTCAAGAAAACACCTGAACATTTTAGGTTTACAGTCAAATTCCCAAAGGCCATAACACATGATAAACGACTAAAAAACATCAGTAAAGAATTAGAGTATTTCCATCAAGCTATGCTACCACTTAAAAATAAAACTCTTGCATTACTCATACAATTACCGCCATCATTAAAAATAACAGAGGGGATAGAGAATATGAGGCAACATCTATTACCTCAATTGGATAATAACAATTTTAGATATGCGGTAGAGGTTAGAGATAGGTCTTGGTTTCAAGATTTAGCGTATAACTTTTTTGCCGATAATAATATTTGTATGGTATGGAGTCAACTTGCAGAGTTAAGAACTCCTCCGATAGCTACTACGGATTTTCTCTACATTAGATTTATTGGTGATAGAACTATTGATGAAAAAGATTTTGGGAAAATACAGAAGGACAGAGTTATAGAAATGAGGAAGTGGTCTAATAAACTCAAAAGAGTAATCAAAGAGCAAAAGGCAGCGAGAGGAAAAAGTATCAATCTTGCAATAGTAACAGCTAATAATCATTATGCTGGCTTTGGACCAGAGACTGTTAATATATTCAGAAAAATGATTAGTCTTCCTTTACTAAATTGGCAAGATGCTAAGAAGAAGAATGATAAGCTAATTCGAACAGATAATAGTCCTGCGATTCCAGCAGAGCAAAAATCACTTTCTGATTATTTGTAGGTATGTTTATGCTTCTTACTTTTAATATAAAGATAAAGATACTGTTTACATTATACCGTTTTGTAATAGTATTGACATAAGAACACATATTAAAAAACAGAAACTATAACCTTTACGAATTGCATTATCATCATCGGTTATTTCATGTAATTCTTCTAATAGTGTTCTGACTTTATTGGCTATGTAGTCTACAACATTTGCGGAACGTTGGGTTACAAACTCAGTCTCAGCAAAGTTAAGAATCAAGGAAGAACAAAAAGAAAAGCTGATGCAAAAAGCTCAAACGAAAATAATAATAGTAATGTTATATTGCAAGCACCATAGCAATTCTGAAGTATAAAGTCTAATGATTTAGAAGAAGAAGTAGTGGGATGATGGAACAGAAGAGTAACCTGGATATTGCGCATGTTCTTTTTGTCAATGTTTACATAGAACAGGTAGCATAATACAGATACTATTCAAAATATTTAACAAATTCAACGGATTTCTCTGTATTTGTTTCTATATCATATATCTTATTATAAGATTGAGGGTTAGCCAGAGTTAACATGGTTATCTAATCTTTAAAACAATTAATACACCTAGCCAGTGCTAATGAAAAGTACAACTTTTGATGATTCTCAAAGTTTGATTGGTAATTCTCGTGATTGCTACACCCAATCATCGGCACTTCCAGTATTCATATTATGTGATAGATGCTATTGGTGTGCTACATATCTTAAGAGCACAAGAATATCGACAGACAATATTTGTCCACAATGCAATGCAAACAGCAATCAATTAACTAGTTTTCCTATTGCATCAAATGAGGCATTTATTTTTGGTTATAATGAAAAACGTGGAGTAGAATTAGAGTTTAAGAATAGGAGGTCATTGTAATATCTCATAGGGTTACTGACAATGATGATAAATATGATTATGCATATGATTATAATTATTATATAACAGAAGAGATGTAGTAAACCTTGGTAAATTGAGCTTATCTACATATATTTGAAATGTATTAATTGATACAATGAAGCCATGTCGTAATCCGTTACTAAATACTATATCAATATCTATTTTGACTGCTATAATACTAATGTCTTATTTTCCATTATCGCCTTCTTATTTTTTTAATCAATATGTAAATGCTGCTGCAGTACGTTCATCATCAATAGGATTACAGATTTGCTGTTCTTGGGGTAATGAAATCGCTGATGGTGTATTAACTTATAGAATAGACGATGGTGCTAATCAAAAAGTTGTACAGGCAGTACATCAAGCTGTAGATGAATGGAATTCAAAAATTCCGAACATAAAAC
>DATFDI010000013.1:0-10031 GCA_035252175.1 Nitrososphaeraceae archaeon | reverse complement strand
GGTACCTCGATGTCGGCTCTTCCCATCCTGGTTCTGCAGCAGGAGCCAAGGGTGGGGCTGCTCGCCCATTAAAGGGGAACGTGAGCTGGGTTTAGACCGTCGTGAGACAGGTCGGTCTCTGCCTGACAGGGGCGCGGTTGTCTGAGGGGAAGTTGCCCCTAGTACGAGAGGAACAGGGCAGCGCAGCCTCTGGTTTATCAGCTGTCCGACAGGGCATGCTGAGCAGCTAAGCTGCTTTGGATAACTCCTGAAAGCATCTAAGGAGGAAGCCTTTCCCGAGAAAAGACAGCCTTCCGTAAGGAGAAGGGCGGCCATAGAAGATGGCGTTGATGGGATGGGGGTGTAAGCATCGAGCTTTGGCGAGGTGTTCAGCCTGCCATTTCCAATAGCCCAACGCACCTGAATATTATGTGGAAATCTGATCTACTAACTAACTAACTAACCAACAATGAAATCTTTGCTCTAAACACGAAAAGAGCTTTGTAGTGCTGCTGGTAATGTCCACTGTTGTGTTGCGAAGGATATGAGAAGTGAGTAGTGACGTTTAGTTGACGTTGTGCATTTGCGGTTTCGTTGATTGATCCTGTCCGTGATTGTTGTATATGGTCCTGATTTTATTCCTCAATATTTTTAGTATTTTTGATATTTTTTGCGAATAGTTTTAGAATGGATTTACTAGACATATTTTACGTCCATTAACATGATTCTATGATCCTCCTCTTGTTTTTATTTATCTTCGTTATTCGAAGACTAAATAATATAGCTGCAGGAGAAGACTATGTTTGTGCTTTGAGTGGCATTTAAATATGCTATTTATTTATCGTATATTTTTTAAGAGGACATAGGAACAATACTTTGTAGTTATAGCATTCTTAGAGGAAGACGGTGATGTCATATGCTTAAGTATACGTATACTGTTCTATGTATGTTCAATTAAATATGTCCCTAGCTGTCTGTATTTCTCACAAAGAAGATGTCGATGGAATTTCGTCTGCTGCTTTAATCAAGGCAGCATTTAGAATCAAATCTGTTGTTTTGGTTGATTATTCTAATATTATATCTAGCCTGGAAAAAATTGCCGCATCAGATCTAGGAAAGCAAAGAATTGACAGGGTATTTCTATGCGATTTGGGATTGAGTAAGAGAAATGAACAGAAGTTTTTAGATGCTATAGGAATAATTATTTCAAACGGTTCTAAGGTGACGTATATTGATCATCATGAGCTGCCAGATGACACAGCAGCTGCGCTAAAGAAAATGGGGGTCGTGTTAGTGCATAGTATTGAGGAGTGCACCAGTATTCAAATCTATGCTAAATTCAAGAAGAGACTTAAGAATCAGGCTGCCTTTTTTGCAGCTGCGGGAGCTTTGACAGATTATATGGAAAATAGGCCGATTGCATCATCTATCATATCTAGATTCGATAGACAGTTCCTAATGCTTGAAGCTACTGCCCTTTCCTATATGATCTCTGCGAATCAACACAACGATCAATTTCTATCCAAGATTGTGGACAATCTTGCAGAGATGAAATATCCTCACGAGATAGAAGGCGGATTTTCGATCGTTGAGAAACAGGCACAAAAAGTTTCTAATGCAATAAAGAAAATCGAAGAATCAATCATTAAAATTGACAATTTGGCGTATATGCACAGTAATCTGGATCTGTCTGCCAACATGATTGTTAATTCTGTATTGGGTATATCAGAAAGAGCAGTTGCCATAGTATACAAGCTCAAAGAGGACATCAATTGTTACATAATCTCTATACGAGGTTCGAAGGATTGCAAAGTCCATCTTGGCCGTCTAATTAATAACATTGCGACAGAATTAGGTGGAAGTGGTGGAGGTCATGAGAAAGCATGTGGAGCAGTTATACCAAAAGAAAAAATTAAAGAATTTATCCGACTTGTAGACAAAGGAATTGCGGTTGATGACACCTAGCAAGCCAGAGAGTTGCGCCTCATAATTCTATAATAGGTTTCTACTTGCTAGCCTTTTATGGCTATTATCATTTCATATTTTGGTCAAAACTAAGTTAACTGAGTTTCAGTCACTCAATAACGTATTGCTAAAAAATGTGAAAAATAATATGTATAATGTAAAAAGAAGGCCTTTGATCCAACTAGTATGAAGAAATAAGGCTTAGCGTTGACATGCCCTAATTACAAGCATAAGCAAGATATACGTCAGGAGGGTATCAACTCTACGAATGTATAACAGAAAATATGAAAAGACACTGCACACGGTTGAAAAATTCATTAGAAAACAATAGACCACATAACTATTCTGAGTGAAATAGATATAGACTACGATACTCTCATGAAAATTCTGTCTGAACTGGCTCATAAAGGTCGTCTGAAGTAGATGGACGAGACTGTTATTGGTTTAGTGTGTACAATCTATATAGGATTCAACGGGCAATCTATCTGAACTTTGAAGGCGAGATATACTTAAGAGCTGGAAAGTCAATGGGAACGATTCTTATTACTTTGAATTATCTTATTCCATAGTCGGAGGCAATAGGTAAAATGCGCGATAATTCTAAATACTAAATATTTGAATGCGGATTTAGTTTTTTAAGCGTAGATCGACTTTAGGATGGTTATCCGATCGAACTGGCTTTGTGTGTAGTGAGTTAATCGGGTTATCAAATATGCTCGAGTCATAGAA
Organism: Nitrososphaeraceae archaeon; assembly: GCA_035252175.1. Classification (GTDB taxonomy): domain Archaea; phylum Thermoproteota; class Nitrososphaeria; order Nitrososphaerales; family Nitrososphaeraceae; genus JAFAQB01. Next base: position 7,358 of record DATFDI010000013.1, on the reverse strand, counting down.
TATATAAGTAATTGAGCCGACATTAGCCATGGAGAATTTAGAGGCAGATCAAATTGATGCTATACTAACTAAGACAAACAGACTTCTATTGATGTTCTATGCTGATTGGTGTCCTTTTTGCCAAAAGTTTAAGCCTATGTTTGAATCTCTACCATGTTTTACTGACTCGCAGTCTAATGTGAAGTATCGGGCTTACGGGGCAACGCTCAACGATAATGATAACCCGTTATGGGAGAGGTTTTCAATAAATTCTGTTCCCACCCTGGTTGCCTTTGATAAAGCCAGAGTTGTCGCAAGAAGAGATGCTCGAATGGGCATAGGATTAACCAAATCTGATCTTGATTCTATCTTGAATGAGCTAAAATGGAACTGATATTAAGATGCTTGCTACCAATAACGTGAAGAAGCACAAATAATTATAATAGTGTAAAATAAATAACTAGGTTAGGATCACGTTGTATCGAATTAAGAATAAGGGATTACAGATCTTACTCTAATGCCATGTCTTTGCCGTGATCATAATACCAAATTATCCATAGATGGGTTTATGCATTTCATACGTAACTCTCATATTATCGTGCGTCATGATATGTATGTTCACCATGGATATTATGGAAGACAAGGTCATTGCAAGACATCTCTTTGAAAGATATTGTTCCGATCCCAAGAATTGGAATTTCGTCATTTCAACCTCATCTGTGCGGGATGGATTCTTTGATGCCATAGTTTCAAATACTGATGAGGTTTGGCAACTTAAACTGGACTCTATTTATAAGCCAATGCCACTGGTAGTTGGAACAAAGATTGATGTAGACTCTACCACGATAGAGCGCGGCATAAATCCCAATGCTGTTCCATTTGGGTTCCGAAAATTGGACCCGCCCGTGATTATGGATATCTTAAAGAAAGTAACTGAAGAGCAAGAAGCGCGTGTAAACATGGAAGCAGAATTTGACGATCAATTATATTCTCTTATCCGCTCACTTAAAACAGTCAAACCAACTAGTGGAAATAATTATGTATATGGACCATTTGTATTTACTAACACAAGCGGTTTAAGTCTCGATGATTACCATAAACATGTGTCTGAAAAATTAGCCATGAAACTACGTGACACTCTCCGTACAAAGTATTCAAGTTATGGCTAATGCGAACTAGATTCTCTTATCATCTTGTCGGGTGAAGCTCAGAACAAGCATTTGCTTAGCTCGTTTCAATAAATATCTGCTACATGCATTATTGATTCAAACGCAAATCGTTCCCTGATGGTCACGAAGACACACATACCTAACACAATATCATTGAATCGAGTTATTTTCACCCAGAAGAAGAAGAGGTTATTGTATTTCATATGATTGGGGACAATTGAATTTCATGTATTTCAGCTTTAACGTTTTATTCTAAACACGGTTCCAGCATGAGTCATTCAATTCAACTATAGTCGCGTGAGAAGCTTGTTTAGCGGCCATCATGCAGGTAATGAAATTAAGCACTTAGCCATTCATATGACCATTGATGTTATATGATGAATTCTAGATGCTGATTATCTCTTCTACTGGAGATACGATTATTATTCCAGCATTTGCTTTACCTGTGGTCGCTGACTCTTTAATAGCAAGAATTGTCTCTTGTACTTTGTTCTCATCGACTATGCTGACGACAGTGCGTCGAGTTGAATACGGCATTTTTATGGTTCCGGTCCCTCTTCCAGACCTCACCGTCTCTTTTTCTCCTTTTCCCATCCCTTTAGATTCGTAGAACGTTGCCTGTAGGTTTAGGGATTCTAAAGAAGACAATACTAAATCTATTTTTTCAGATATTATAAATGCCTCTATCCTCTTCTTTCGCATAATTTTTTTATCGTCTTGCTGTTGTTCTATCGTTGAAGCATCATTAGTCATCAAATGTATGGCACCTAAAGTATGTAATAAGAATTTTTCAGGAAACAGGAGTAACTTTCAGATATGCAATCTGCATGCTATCCTCATGACCATCATCATCTTTTGCCATTACAGGTATTGAATTTTTGTCTGTTGTGGATGTGAAAGGGCTTATCAGAATTCAACAGATAAGACGTGTTGCGACAACGAATTATTTGAAATGCTGGATTTCATATCTCGCTGTCTAGGATAACTTAGAATAAGTCATTGGTAGTGAATGATCGTATCTAAAGCTTGTATGCATGTGTCCACCATTAAACTCCTCGTAATAATGGTTTATGCTCATGCTTTCAAGCTTTGAATGAATAACCCTAGCACCCAAATGAAGATTAAACTCATCGTCAGAGCCACAGTCCAAGTAAATAAATCTTAGCCTCTTTAGATTATTCCTGTACTTCCCTATGATCCTGGCAGGGTCATGTCGTAACCATCGGTTCCATACTTGTGGCAGAATCTCACCTGTTTTCAGATTAAATGGTATATCGACCCCCATTTCCCTTGATTCAGGATTTGGAGAGTAATGAGCGGCCATCGCAAATACATTCAAAGGAGGACCATCTTGCCTATCCTGATGGCTAGGTTTTCTCCAGAAATTCTCAAGCCAATTTCTAGGACCGCCATACTCTGCATAAGCTTTGAAAGCCTTAGGAAAATCCGGCAGGTAACAATATTCAAATCCGGCATCTCCAGCATGGTCTACAATCCCATGAAATAATTCTGGATGGCGCATTGCTAACATCAGAGAACCATATCCACCAGAAGAATGTCCAAATACCGCTCGTTTGGAGACGTTGTAATTCTTATCCACGAATGGTACAATTTCTTTTAATATGTAGTCTTCATACTTACCTGTTGCTGAGGAATTTAAATACTGGTTTCCCCCAAACTTTGTAAAGCAATCCAATAACACAAAAATCATTGGACCACATTTTTTCTGGGAGATCAATCGGTTCATTCTTTGTTCGAGATTCTCTCCTAACGGATCTATGTTTAATAGTGTTCTTCCTTGACTACCAAAACCTGGAAGTATAAAGATGGTAACATAGCCTTTTGAATAGGAATTCGAGTAATCAGGGGGAAGATAAATTATCACTTCTCGTGCACTTGGATCTTTCAAGGGGTTCGCTCTAAGGACACGGCTTTCATAACGATGGACCACTATTTTTCCTTTTACCAATTTCAACAAATTGCTGCTCACCTCTGACTTAAAACATTAGGGCATACAAGTCAGATGAGGCTTTATTATAAGTTATTTTTTGGTACAGAATAATCCAGTGGCAATTATTTATTATTCCGTTTTCCCGTAACGATAAAAGAACTAGGCTTAAATATCCATATGTTGTCTCCTTCAGTAAAGTAATTAGGGAATAAGGCCTAATACTTATTGTTATCTTGATAGAACAAGACAACAATTCAGAAGACGAAATAGCTTTTTCTGGTAAATCAGAAAATTACTGCGTAGGTTTCGTCACTATGGTTGATTCTGTAGGGACTGCTTTTGAAGTGAATACCATCACCAAAATCAGAAGATATTATTCATTATTTATCAATACGCTAGCTCCAATAGCACAAAGTTTCGGCGCAAAGATAATTAAGAGTACGGATACAAGCTTGATTTACTACTTCCCTAATACGTCACTCTTATCATCTAGCATTAAAAAATTATCTGCTTTTAGAGATGTCATTCTATGTGGTATTGCTATGATGACTGCAAGTACAGATATTAATACTAAATTACGTGAAGAAGGATTACCATTTTTGAATTACAAAATTAGTGCTGATTACGGCAGAGTAGAGATGGCAAGATCATCAACGTCTCCGGAAACTGAAGATTTGTTTGGTCCTACAATGAATGCGTGTGCAAAAATAAACTCTATGGCGCCCCCAAATGGAATGGTTATAGGGAGCGATCTGTATTACATGGCAAAAAAGCTTTCACTAGTTGAAAATGATAGTTACGGGTTCAAAAGGATAGGAGAGTATTCTGTTGCAGCGAGCTTTAAGCTTAGATACCCTGTATATGTATTCGTACACAAGAAAAATAAATTGCAAACGTTAAGTGTGCATAAACACAGCGCTGAAAGCAAATCTATATCCAATAAATCAAATGAACTACCAACATATAATTACAATATTTTGGTAGTAGACGACGAACCTGACATACTTCTGACATTTAAAACATTTTTGTTGAGCGCCGATCCTAATTATAGTGTAGATATTTTCACAGACTCTCAGAAAGCACTAGAGCGTTTTTCCCAAGTGGATCGTTGTCACTACAGCTTAGCAATAATGGATGTAAGAATGCCTGATCTTAATGGACTTGAGCTTTATTGCAGGTTAAAGTCGATAAATCCTGAAGTTAAAGTCATTTTTGTATCTGCGCTGGGTATTGCGGAGGAAATATCAAGTATTCTGCCAGAGATCAAGCGTGATGATGTCATTCAAAAGCCTGTAGATAAGGAAGATTTTGTTTACAAGGTCAAAGCTGCACTTTATAGTAACAGCAATGGCGAGTGAAATGGGGCAATAATGATTGATTAGTACATAATCCGTCACAAACGATTATGTTACGAACTTTTTGTTTTTAAATTTAACGGAAGTAATACTACATTAGTCGATCAGCCGAATGTAGCATATTGAGATACTATATCATCTTAATGTTCTATAATGCATATCATTATCTGATGAGTGCAAAAATATTTACTAAACAAAGAAACGACCTAGCCAAAATATCGAGTTCTCATGGCTCTGCCTCTCTTCTGATTTACAAGGCATATTATGTAGATGGCGTGCGCTACAAAGTAGATCTATAAACAACTAGACAAACTGTCTAAGCATCTTATCGATAAATGCCTGGATGTCCTGCACTATTATATTGCTACTTTTGCTTCGCAGCGAAACGCTTCGAAAACTAAATGGCATATGCATTAATAAAACAAAAAAAGTATAGTTGGTTTGTTTGATCTTGTTTTTTTAATTTAGCACTAGTTCTTATTTCACTTTCCACCGGTCATATTGCCGCCAGATGCGCCACCAGTCATATTGCCACCGGTCATATTGCCGCCAGATCCGCCACCAGTCATATTGCCGCCAGATGCGCCACCAGTCATGTTACCCTGTGCTAATGCCTGTTGTACATAGCTAATAGCGAACATAGAGGCAACAAGTACTGATGCAATGATTGCTGCATATAGTGCTGTTGTATGTTTATTAAACATCAAGAACAGAACACTAATCAATATAATTTATAATTTTCTAATTTGTCTTCTATAACTAGATTCCTACTATAGACTATAGAATAACATTGTACGATCCAAAGTAAAGCAGCGCCTGTAACCTGAAATAATTCATTATCACACCTCAATTTCCACAAATCTTGTATTATAACATTTAAGTTGGTGTCAAAGAATGGATGAAATGATAGAAGTTACAATTGATTATAGTGCTAATAATCAAATTCATCTTATTGTTAATGCCATACCTATCAGCTAGTGCTCTGTCGCTGCAACATCTACAAATGCAAAAAATGGCACAACCGAATGTGATTCAAATCGGCGACGGAAGAAGTGGGTTTAATAATCATGTGGGGATAGATTGGCTGGTTGCAACTTTGGCAATAACCGGGTCGATTTTAGCATTGGCAGCCAGTGATAGAATTGTACACAAGCTAACGAATAAGAAAATTGATTGGCGTAACGAATGAAAACAGCAAATTCCTCTAGTTTTCAAAAATTGCTCCAAAGTTTGCTCATTCTCCACCTAATTCAAAATCAATACTAACAGGTTTGCCTTCGTAGAGTGTTAAGTGAATCTCATCTTTTAGAAGTTGGGCTCTTTGTACCAATTCATTTAACGTATTTCCTTTTACTCTAAATTTGTACTTTTTTATAACCTGGGTCGTATTGTCCTTGATTGTAAATATTGCAGTTGTCTCATAATTCATCTTTCTTTTCGTTCACCTTCACTACTTGAGTCTTGTGCATACGTGGATGAATCATGTTGGGCACTATAGGACAGTTGTATTTAAATCAGTTGAACCTAGGCTATATAGATTTTGAGTTAGAATATCTCTTCGTCCTTCCTTGTTCCTCCTAGGCCTGTCCTAATACTGCTGGCACACTCTAGACATGCGCTGTCAGAAAATGGAAAGTCCTTCGTACAGTTCTTGCAAGTGGGCTTATTGCAAGTAGGACAGGGCTTTGTAAGCGTTTTCATATTGCAGAGATAACAGAAAGACAAAGATATCATTGCTACTATGCATTTCCTTCCTAAAAATCTTATTTTAGGCTTAAAACCAAATAATCGAACAAGGTCAAGACATTTGGCATTGAATGATAGCGCACTACAGGCTCTTATTCGGAAGTATTAGGGACTATTCTATATAAGCTGCCCTGAAGAGTAATTATATACAGATATCCATCTTCTGGTCCTACCTGCATATCTGTAATTACACCAAATCCTTGTCCAATTGTCACTCCTGCTTGTTTAGTCATTTCATCTGGAGTATTTGCTACTTTATCTACAAGTGGACCATCATTAGATGGTATGGCTAATCCTGTTCTGTCTTCATTTAGTCTAAAATTGTATAGACGGCCATAATCTACATCTGCCACAAATATTGTATTTTCATATTGCTTTCCTAGTCTATCAGAATTGAGGAATTTAAGAGCAGTAGGAGCCACGGTTTGAAGCCATGTAAATTCGGGCGCTCTATATATCCCCTTTCCATCAAATGTTACCAAATCCTTAGGAGGGTTGTTACTATCAGCTCCAATGACAGGTCCTGGTTTAGATCCCGCCTTCCATATTCCTGCTACTTGTGACCATCCGCTGTTAAAGCCAGGCTGAACAAGATTAATCTCATCTCCAAAAGTATTACCATTCTCTGTATCCCATAAATTACCAGTTATAGGATCAAAATCCATTCCAAAAGTATTACGCATACCGTAAGCATAGTACAGAGCTAGTGGAATGGTATCACCAAGAGGAGGATTAGCTACTATCTGGCCATCTTGTGTAACTCTTAATATACCACCAGTTCCATCAGGTGCTATACCATTAGGATTATTTTCAGCTTGACCTCTATGATCTCCAACATCACCAATACCAACATATACATTATTGTCCGGACCAATTAGTACTTTGCCACCATTATGGTTCTTCGCAGTACCTTCTCTTCCTGGTGGTGGAGAAGCTGGAAGGTTTAGAAATAATAAGGGGTTTGTCAGTTTATTGTTTTTTAGATCTAGATCATATCTGTAAAGACGATTCCTGCTGGCTGTGTATTGCAAGCTTTGCTAGTGTTAGCACCCGTGGTATTATTAGGAGCATCATCACCGTCTTTTCCTCCACAAGATTCAGTATAGTATAATAATACATTGGTATTGGTTGCACTAGTAACACCAGGAACAACAATGG
>DATFDI010000012.1:0-2389 GCA_035252175.1 Nitrososphaeraceae archaeon | reverse complement strand
GGTATTTACAACCAATGGAACTTTGATAAGGTCATCTCCTGCTGATTTGGGTTTCATAGGCAACAACAACACTAGCAATACTAGTAATGACCCGGGTAGTGGTAGTCAAGCCGAACTTGCTACTTCAATAACAGACAACACCGTGAAAAATGTTAGAGCATTTGTATTTTTCACTAATGCAGAAAGAAGTGGTAATTTTTCAAATCCAGTAAATGTAAACCTCACACTTGGGCAAACAATCCCACAATGACTTTTTCACCTTATTATGAAGTGGAAAGGAGATACTTAGGTAAACAACGGTTATCCTACCAAAATCACATATGATTTATGGAACTTGAGCTGATGTATCTTTTAGATGACATTATTCTATATTGATACCCATATTTCGTTTTGGATGAGTATAATATCAAACAGCAGCAGAAAGAGCGGAATAATTTATTGAATAATAATAATAATAATAATAATATATGTAGGTGAATCTGCTGAATTAGGTAGTGAACTAAAAAGAAAAATATTGAACCTTCTTCTTCCATATATAATGAGAAAGTCGACTATCACAAAAATGACTATTGCAATAATAATATTGAATTGCTCGTATTGCTGCAGCACTATTAATATAATCGCATAACGAGATAGGTTTTATTTCTTGTTTTCTTGATTTTGATTTTAAGTCACATATAGTTTTTCATAGTCATCGTTTTCTACGTTACCTAGTTCTTGTATGAATGGTATTGCTTTCTTTCCATAACTAGATAATGCCTTGACACCTTTTTTCTTCTCAGTAGAATTCCTATTTACATATTAATTCATGTCTTTTGGTGTAATCTTTGTTATTCATTCTTGTTTTTATTCTTCGTTAAATAATGGTAGAGTAAAGTAAAATGTTGCACCATTTTCACCATCTTTATTATTTTCAGCCCATATTTTGCCACCATGAGCTTCTATAATACCCTTGCATATGAATAATCCCAAACCTGTACCTCCTGTTTGTGATTTTGTAGCAAATTTTGTAAAAAGCCTTGGCACAATATCAGAATCTATACCTGTGCCTGTGTCTTTTATACTAACAATAACCTTTCTGTAATTGTTATTTTGTGCTTGTACTTCTGCTCCATCCTTTTTTATCGTAACAGTAATAGCACCATTGCTTCTTGTGAACTTGACAGCATTATCTAAGAGGTTAGAAACCACTTGGTTTATCCTTTCTTTATCTGCATAAACAGAAATATCCTGTGGTTGCTGACTGTTGAATAATTTTATTGTAGGGGAAGTAGGCGAGAGGGATTTTTTTGCCATTAAATCTTCTATAGCATTTGTAATTACCTCATTTAGATTGAATTGCTCTTTTTTTAGGTTTAATGATTGACTCTCAATTTTCGTTACATCCAGTATATCTTCTGTAAGTCTATGCAGCCTCTTTGCATTTCTATTGATAACTTCCAATAATTTTGACTGGCCTATATCTTTTGTATTACGGATAACAACTTCAGATAGACCAATAATGGGTTGTATAGGAGTACGTAGCTCATGAGCTGCTATATTGATAAACTCTTTTTGCATCTTATCGTGTATCTGTAGTTGTTCATGTGCTTTCATTAATTGCTCATACAACTCTGATTGTTTCCATAGATTCTCAAATATAGAAACATAGGATAAGACACCTGCCTTACTATTAGAATAAGTTGATAATCCTATAGCCTCAGCAAAAGTTCTTTTAGAGTCATCTTTTAATTCCATAACTAATGAATCTTTTCTATCAACCACTAGAATTGTAGCTTTAGTATCTGAAACTCGCTCTATATATTTGACATCTAGAGTTGTGCCTAAAGGACAATTTTGTTTTACCTGCTGTGTTTTTTGTTCTACAAAGTCATTTACAGGCACCAATATTCTAACCTTAACATTTCTTTCTTGTGCTGCTTGTATAGCCAATGCTATAGCACCCATCTTTTCTTGTCTTAGAAAAGCATTGGCAGTAGGAAATATCCATAGTATTTCTTTCGACGCTGACTTCACAACATCGATATATTTCTCCTGAGCTCTTGATGAACTTGAAATAACCTCAATATCTTCTAAATCAACTCCTTCTTCAATATTTTTTATCCTCTCAGTAGCATCAATACCACTTTTCCATACTTCCTCAAATAATGAATTAAAATGATTTACATACAGAGGTTCATTACTAATTAAGAAGCTTGAGCTCATTTTACCACCTTCCATCTTCTCTATGGTAAGAGCTACTTCTTTATCTGATACACCAAAATTTATTGGTAGCATATTTTTTACGTGTCTTATTTGAAAGCCTAATTCAAGGAATACTTTGACTAGCTGTGCACTGTCTTTGTTTACATCAATAATCCATCTAAGTTTGTCGGATTGCTCCTTTTTG
>DATFDI010000011.1:0-13982 GCA_035252175.1 Nitrososphaeraceae archaeon | reverse complement strand
GTTTTATGTTCGGAATTTTTGAATTCCATTCATCTACAGCTTGATGTACTGCCTGTACAACTTTTTGATTAGCACCATCGTCTATTCTATAAGTTAATACACCATCAGCGATTTCATTACCCCAAGAACAGCAAATCTGTATTCCATTTCCTCCTGTATCAAATTTATGCGATCCTGAAGAAGGTGGACTAACTACTGCTGAAGCTGAAGTTGAAGCAGGACTAATTGCAAATTGATTATGAGAATAAGTAGATGACGACAAATAGGCCATAGATACAAATACAGTCAAAATCGATATGGATATGACACTAAGCAGTAATCCCATTGCATTAACTACGATAGATGTTCTTAATGTGTAAATAAACATTGACTCCCAAGGTTCACTAATTACCTTCTAGTGTTTCCCTCTAAATTTTAGTATCACACAGATAATAACTACGTGTAACTATCTATATCTACGTAGGAGAGAGGGTATTTGAAAACAAAACTAGCGATTGCAGTTCTGGCATTAGTAATAGGAATAACAATATCTGTTGCTGTTTGTTTTCAGACACAAAATGTGATGGCGAAAGAAACGCCTTCCCAAGCTGGGTATGATCATGGCTGTGCTGACTTAAAGCTAACTTTATCTGAAAGGCATATCAACGTACACGGCAAAGGTCAATTTAACACACAAGAACTTATGACAGGATATAACATGGGAATCAAAAGATGCAGAAGCCATGGACAATCTTCTCCTATAGTTGTTTCAATCGTTGGTAATGCCAACAGTAGTAAGAGCGTCACTAATAGTTCAAGATTATCCTTCAAAGAAGGATATGCTAAGGGTGTATTAGATGCTAAATTAGAAAAAGATAAGTTTCCTGTTTCCACCATTATGAGGCCGGAGGATGTTGACTGTGATAGCGATATTGATCCTCGTATGAGTAATGAAGATTATTGTGCAGGATATCAGCATGGGTTTGCTTACACATTTGGTAATAAAGCCTCATAGATAAAAGAACTTGATACTCTCCATTATCATATTCACGATACACCAAACGATAGATTGTATTCATAAATTACTACAGGTGACAAATCATTTATTTAATCATAGTAAAAAGTTAAGCAAATTAATAATGCTACAAACTACGGATTTATGTAAATATGCTATATCCGCAGTTTGAGTTGTGAAATCACGATGAGTCATCATAGAATCAGAGTGACATCTCGGTATGCGATGATGACCACACTATTAGTATTATCAGTCATACTTGGAGGTATGAATAACAACAATATATCGATTTCTATGATGGCATATGGTGAAAAGGGCAACAACAATAACCATTCGTTAATTAATGATATTTCTGATCAATTACATAATTCTAATATTGGAGCTGATAAAGATGAAATACGAAGAGTACTCGATACAATACAAACAGTATTTGTTTTTGCAGCTGGTGATGACAAGGCGACAACAGCAATTGACCAAATAAAATTAATTATTCAATCAAATCCTAATGGTCCTTTAGCTCAATCATTGCTGCTTCTTGCAAAAGAACAAGCATTAGGCAATACAAATGTTGTTACACAAGCCGCCCTGAAAATGGCTGCACAGATATCTAGTAGTAAAGATCTTGGACAATCACTAGACCAAGCAATAATGCAGCAATTTTCAGAAACACAATTCACAAACTCTCCCTCCCAATTATCATCGTCCCACCTCCCAACCTTGATGGCGCGATCACCACAACCATTCTCTGGTCAGCAAACTAGGACTCTTTCAACCGACGGTACAGACAGCACTACAACATCAACAACACGTTCTGACTCTGATAAATCAACAATGGAAGGTATTGGAGAAGAACCAGATACTGATGAAAATGAAGCTAATGCTCAAAGCAGAGGTGAAGAAGCAAGAAGCCTAACCAGTAATATAGTGGTACCTGATGATACTCCATTCAAATCCACTAAATGTGATGGAAGTCTTGATAAATTCGTACCAAATCCATTCATTCAGGCAATTAACTCTCAAAGATTTTTGGTTGGAGACTGCATAACAGTCGTGGGTAACGTGATATGGACTCATTACATAAACGTTGATGGAGACGCGAATTTCAATGTTAAGTTAGATGATAAATATAATTCACTACTTACGCCAGCAAATAATTCACCCAAGTTTAACGGTGCAATACATGTCGAAGTTGTATGCCAGGGGCCAAATAAAAGCGTAGATCCAATAAAAGTTAATCAATGCAAAAGTCCCAAATACGACTGACCCAAATTCCGTTTACCTCCTGTTGGTACACGTGTCCAAGTTACGGGTAGATATTTGTTAGATGTAAATGAAGGTGGGCATGCAGAAATACATCCTGCTTATGAGATCATATTCAACCCGGTGTCCTCACCATCACCACCACCATCTCCAGCACCTCCTCCTTCACAAACTCCAGCACCTCCTCCATCTACTGACAATAACGCCCCGATAGCCGATGCAGGTCATTCTCGTCCCGACCAAATAGTTAGTGAGGGCTCACTTGTTATGCTAGATGGAAGTGCAAGTCATGATCCAGATGGTGATCCATTATCATTTGTATGGACGCAGATAAGTGGTCCGCCTGTACAGCTAAGCAATCCTAATGAAGCAAAAACTAGCTTTTCAGCTCCTTCAAATCTATCGAATGATACTCGGCTAGTTTTTAAATTAACAGTTACAGACACTGCTGGATTATCTGACCGAGACATGGTTTTTGTTTTAGTTAGGCATACCAGCACCATCGGCACCTCCTCCTCATCCTCCTAGTCCAACTTCAACTCCAACTCCAACTCCTATGACCATGCAACCGCCATCAACCTAGAATGGTACAATGATCTACACTCCATTGCCAGGGGTAGAATAAAATCTCGAGAAAATACATCTAGTTCCAAATGTTCAAATGCGCGCGCAGAAGGACCATTTCTACAATTCCATCCATGTACAGGATATCAACATGCAAATATGCAAGGCAATATGCAAATTGCTTTTACGTAGTCGTTGTCCAAAGTCTTTCTTCGCTTTCAATTGTATCGTGTACATACCTTTCATGTACTTAATCTAATAACTTATTTTGAACCTGTAAGAATACAATTGCTGCATTAGATGAATATCAATCAAATTAATGTAGAATATGTCATTTCTTTTAGTGATGCTTTTTTTGCTTTTTCTATAATAGTTTTATCAATTCAACTACCAAATTTTCCTAGCAACATTGCAGAACCGGAGTTCACAAAAAGATTATTTCAATTAATAGTACCTAACATAATTCACTATGTAATCAGTTTCATGGTAGTAGGAATGTATTGGATTGCGTACCATAGAATTTTTGAACATATAAGACGCGCTTACATTACATTACTATGGCTTAACTTGTTATTCTTACTCTTTATCTCGCTAGTAGCGTATTTTAGTGGTCTTCTTTCTACTTATAATATCCATAGGATAGTAGTAATATCTTTTGCAAGCATTCTTACTACAGCTGGTCTTACCCTATATATCATATGGTGGTATTCCACACATAATAGACAACTCGTAGACAATAATATAATCCAGATCTAGTCAGATATTTTATTATCAGGGGCTCTGTTTCTCCACTTATTTTCCTTGCTTCAATTAGAATTTCATACATTGATGTTCAATTGGCACAGTATTTTTGGAGTTGATGTTTCCTGCTTACTTCCTCATAAACAAGGTACATGTTCCTCACCTCTCAAAATTATAGCAATGTAATTTGATGAAATACGTTATGAGAAGTGTATACACAAGCTGTTAATAATCTGAATATGGTATTGCTATTGGTAACTTTATTAGTAACAATGATGTAGTTTAAAAACCACGATTTACAGCAAGCCGTCTTCGTTTTAAGAACAAAGCAAAGTGAGTAGAGTATGTTATTGAATGTACCCTATAGTTAAGAATCCCGCTCTTCAAAAAGCCAAAGTGAGCAACGAAGTAGCAGACAAATTGTGTGCTTTGTATTGAGGTAAGATTAGTTGACTATTGCTATTTGATTAGCTAACTAAGGAGTATTAATATTTACATAGTAATGCTGTTTTCATGTCATACGACAAAAACAATAAAGGTTCTATCGCTATCATTATAGTAATGACAGCATCGATAATGACTTTAGCAGTTGTAACCATAGCTAGCTTCAACCATTCTTATACAGCATTCGCAGTTTCAAAGAAAAGTAATGGCGGCGGTATTGGTGTTCCCACCCGTGGTGGAGTTTCTTCCTCAACTTCTGCTGGCATATCTAACGCAAACACCATAACAAAAAAACAGTTGAGCTCATTCATAAGTTGCATAAACACAGCAAACAAATCAGCGCAAGGTCTTACTCACAAAGTAGTTACGAACTGCCTTGACATAGCTAGAGGTACATTAGCATCTATTCCTGCTACATCCTCTTCTGGTTCAAGTGGTAGTACTAGCAAAAGCGTTTCATCATTAATACTTCCATCATAATCATCACGACCTTTTTTTATTACTATGGTAGAGTTGTGCAAAGCACAGCAATATATGGGATATAGTATATAACATGTAATGAAATACCTGGCATCTCTAAAACATAGATAGACAGGTATCTTCATGTAAAACCCTCAACCTTCTTAAAGACATCCAAAATATGCCCTATGTTATCTTGTGATGTACGTGTATACAAATGACAATGACAAAGCTAATGCTGTCTAAAAGCATCTACTAATTATTAACATAGATTGTAAAGTGGCATTTTTATAGTAGTTTTCCGGCTAGTCTTATTATTTTTCAATACTGTTTTTATTTTTTACACTGCTTGGTACAAACTCAACAACTATGTTATTTGCTTTTGTAGCAACTGATATTCTTCTTATTATTGGTGCTGGAAGGATGTGGGCTGAGAATAACAAAGATGGTGAAAAAGGTGCAATCTTTTGCTTTAGTCTACCTATCTTGTAGCATTCCTCTTTAATGGAATTGATAGTCGCCTTTCTGCATATGCTCTGTTAATACATGACGTTGCATATCACCCAAGCTTTCAAATTTTGTATCACATAGCTTGAAAGTAATGCTATCTTGCTCTAATAACGGATCTTCTTTGGATAACATTTCTCTGGTCAGTATATACACATTATAAGGTATAAACCTAAGTTAACGTAGTTATCTGCAGACGAAGCCATCTTTGATAAAAGTATAGTGCATATGTTTGCAATCGTTTGTATTTCGGCTGCTAGCCTGCAGGAGCATGACTTGTCTGGCTGTGTTCCATGCTAATATGGGAATTTAATGTTTCCTCGCTATCAAATATTTTGTTACATATGCTACAGCGATATTCTTTAGCAGCAGAACGTTTGTGATTTGAAGCTGTAGCCATGAGCATTACCTTAATGATTAGACCAATGTATTAATCATTGACTAATAAAACATTGCCTTTTTGCCTTCCAATGTTGTGCACAACAAATAAAATATGAGCATTACCTAGGATGAGCGATTTTGCGGTGTTGTTCTACTTCTGTATCCGTCTTAAATTTATCTCCAAACATATCGCATTTGAACTTCCTTCTATTAAAGATATCAAGCTTCATAATCTTTGAGCTATTAGAAATATACATTAAATATATTAAAAATCTGGCTTAACATGGTTATCTAATATTAATAACCCACACAACTTATGTCTATACTTACCGTCTGATAGGCAACAACTGCATATACTCTCGTACTGTCTATGCCGATTGTTAGCTACTACGCACAATTGACATATCGCATACGAGATATATGCACGACATATGGATGAATCGATAACGATAAGGAAAAGTGCAAAGAAATGATACTTAAAGCTGCAGAAAGAGTCTAGGATATTTTGGCTTTCATAGAAGTTTTTACAGCAGTTTCGAAAAGGGAAGCTTACCATTCAAAAACACAGATATTTCGTATAACCTTATTCTTTTTTATATAGCATACATAAGCACAACTTTGGATATATGTTACAAAGATGTGCTAAATTGGAAAATGCAGCGATAAATTCCGGTAAACTATCCAACCTAAGTTTA
The DNA here is from genome assembly GCA_035252175.1 of Nitrososphaeraceae archaeon. Classification (GTDB taxonomy): domain Archaea; phylum Thermoproteota; class Nitrososphaeria; order Nitrososphaerales; family Nitrososphaeraceae; genus JAFAQB01. Next base: position 7,937 of record DATFDI010000011.1, on the reverse strand, counting down.
GCTTAGTATCTCATATAAATTATTGATTAAACAATGTTAACAACCTACACCTAAACTAAAGTCTGACCTGGTGGCAACGGTATTATGCTACTATTCACGGTGAGCTTTGACTTTGTCTTAAACTTTGAATGCCTTGGCCTTGTTCTTAATTTATACCAGCAGCACGGACTCAATAGCCCATCCCATTTTATAAATAAATTACATTGGTGACAGTGCTTACTCCCAGTAGCATAACGACCCAATGCTTTATTTCGTATTCATATTCCTTTACGAGGCATATTCTCACGAATTATGACAGATAGTTTATGAACTATTGTATTAACCTAGTCTAACCATGTTAAGCGAGAACGTTCACGTATCACAATATTGGAAATGCAATAAGGTTCCCATCTATTCATAGCAAATATTCAGTACCGCCCATTCATGTCTATATGCTTGCAGAATGGAGGCATAAACAGACAGCACTGGATATCCGCTGATTGCAGTTATACATTGCACGCATGTTCTGGGTTATTAATATTAGATAACTAAGTTAACCAATGCTTTAATGCAATCAACAATAACTTTACTGCTTATTTAAGAAACAGATTGATTATAATGATAACTATAGACTTACTAAAACAGTAAAAGTTTTTAACCGATTGGGATATGAATAAATAATAAACTAACTAGATTGAGTGCTACAAAAATAAATAGTAATGGTAATATGCGTTTTTAGACCATGATTCCTATGTTACCTTTTTGCTGAGTATTAGGTGCTGGTTCCTGAACTTGAGCCGCTACTATGTCCTGAAGAACCGCTACTGGATTTACCACTAGTGGTACTACTACTGCTACTACCTCCGCCAAAGCTGCTACCTAATGTCAAGCCACTGCCGCCTCCGAATACTTGGTCCCAACAGTTATCTACTTGAGCCTTAGTAGGACTTCCTGATATTGCTGTCACGCATTTAATGAACTTACTCTTAGAACCTATGCTAGTACTACTACTACTACCAGAAGTAGTAGATGTTCCTTTCTTACTCGTTGATGAGCTACTGCTATGGGTGCCTTTCTTTACAGCGAATGCTGACGTGACAACGCTGCCACTGCTCGAAGTTGTTATCAGAGATATTGCTGCCATGATAGCAAATATGGCCAATCCTGTTGTGATAATTTTTTTCGTTTGCATTTAGTTAGCTATTAAATTATCTATTAAAAAATAGATTGCTTAACTAGGTTAATCATTCAAATTTCAGATGTAAGTACTTCTCAATAATATAATGTAAATATACAACTAATTTCTTGTATATTAAAGAAAAGATAAAAAATCATTGTGAACGAACTAGCGTCTTTTAATTCTGATGATTTGCGCTTTGATGTTATCGAGTTCTTTTAGATAAGTGTGTTAAATGAATAACAGACATTACCTAGGTCTACACATGATAGCGATCTATCCAAACAAGGATCTGAAAGAGGAACTTGTGAGTCAAGCTCTACACATGATAGTGATTCACCAGATAACAGTTAGATAGCGGTATAGAAAACGTCTTATTTTTTGTATGATGATAGACTAGCAAAATAAAAGTAGTTTCTATTAAATGCTCCAATCTGACAGCCTCAAGTTTGATGGTTTTATAGATTAGTTAATTTCGCACAAATAATATGGATAGGGATTGAAAGGCGCTAGATTTCAATACTGGTAAAAGTGAATTTGCTGAAAAACAAAAAATGATCGAAAAGAATGCTTACTTTTTTAAAAAATATCCAATATCCAATATCCAACTTTCTTGACAATGTGTGTCTCTAACTAATGGCATCAATATTGTATTTTATTAGTTATACTATTCTGCCTCACGTTATAGATTAAAATAATTGTCATTGGATAAATGAGATTACATGATTAACCGTAGTGTTGCGGGAAATATCAATCGTATTGTTATTGATAGCATGTATATCGGTGCCCAATTTTAGTAACAATATTTTTTATATACACCAACAAGCATTGGCTGTTCAAAATAGCGCAATGAAATATTTTCCTGTCAGTATTCTCAATGGCTCTACTAATAAAAATGTAACAGGAAATGCTAAGAAGGTAAACTTTTTTCTGTATGTAAATCCAGTTTATGGAATAAAAATTGATTATCCTGCTGGTTGGGATAAACTAGATTTTGATCAAAGCAATGCATATGGGCTTGTTGCTGGCTTTGCTATACCAAGAGAAGGGAAGCCTCCCTCCGAAATAAATGTCTCAGATTTTATATTAGAAAATGTTATGCTAGTAGTCAAGAGTATTACTTCCCCTTCCCCTTCCTCTCTTCCTACTACATTAAATGATTTTGTTAATGAACAGATCTCCACTTACAAACAAAGACTAGTTGATTTCCAGATTATCAAATCAAATAAAACTTCTATAGACAATAATCCTATAGACAATAATCCTGCATACCAAATCCAATATACTCAGAAGGATGGGCGTGCTACATTTGACACACTACAGATATGGACCATAAGCAGAAATAAGATTTATACGATAATATTTAATGCTGACCCCGGGGATTATCCAACTTATCTGCCCGTTATACAAAAAATGATTGATTCATTTGATGTTTTGGATGACAACAGTACAAATAATAGTAATTCCAACAATCAAATGAAATTAAGAGCCATATGACATCAAAGTGATCATCTTTTCTACTGATTCTCGACACATTATCTTAGGCTTCAAGAAGAAGGAACTATAGTACAGCTATCACACGAGCGACAACGCCGTCCTTACCCTGACAATACAACAACTCGCTGAAATACTGTAAATAATTTATTCAGACTTATTGCATTGCATTAGCCATTCAGATGATAAAGAAGCAAAATTAGGTAAATCAAATATTATAATTCTATAGAACAACAGTTTGCAAAATATTCTAAACATTTGTACTATTGTTAGTTGGGATTTATTTATATGATAAAATACTGAATTCGAATCATTTAACTCAGTTAAGCAAGGGATTAATTAATTCTAGTGTATTTTGTCTCCAGGAATAAGCATAATGAATATATTAAAAACAATATCAAAGACAACCACTTTAGCAATACTTGCAATTGCAGCTGTCGGATTAATTGTATCATCTACTGCTATCGCAAATCCTGCATAGCCAAAAGTAACAACAACTCAGTTTCCAAATCAGACATACGTGATGTAGGAAAATTCCTACAATGTATCTCAAGCCACGGAGGCAATAATATATCTAAAAAACAGGCTCAAAGATGTATCGATAACTACTTAGGACAAAATAACTAACATAGAATCCTACGAATAACAAAATGCAAGACCGTAATTATGCAGATACATAGCCGCGATCAAGATTTCCCATTTTATATTTTTGGATCTAATTTAATTTGTATCACCTATTGTGCATAAGAGGTTCGTTAGAATCTGCTTATCAAGTCAGTGCAGTGCCGGTTCAATGAAAACAGAAGATGAAAGTCTGACTTAATATATCAAGGTCATATATAGATAGGTTAATGCGATTAATGTTACACGAGACCATTATCATGCGACACTACTAGAATATTACTTTAGTTTGCGAATGATTGCTTTCGAGTGCTCCTGGTATTTATTGGAGCAATTTAACTAGAGCGGTAGGTATAAAACAATGTTAAATCAACAGCAAGAGTCCACAAGCAATGGATTTTCGTGTTTAGCTGGTGAAGTTATTACTGATGTCTTATTGCAATCATCACAAAAGCGGCCAACATTCGTTATATGTGACGTGTGTTATTGGTGTGCAACTTATGTGGATAGCACAAGATTACCAGCAGATAGTAGTAGTAGTAATAGCAGCTGTCCTCAGTGTAATGCATATAGTGAGAGCCATGGTGGCAATAATAATAATAAAAATAGTACTAATCGTAATAGAGATCTATCTCGCATTCCTATCAGATCAAATGAATCATTTACATTTAAGTACAATGCCAAACGTGGAGTAGAACTTGAATTTCAGCCCAGACATGGTAGGCGTTAGGTATGTCATATGCTGAGGACATGTGTATACAATTCGGAGTCGACAAAAAGGGTTTAATTGCCCAGAATGCATGCACATGATTGTTAGGATTTAATATTATCGTCTAGTGTTTCATTATATTATATCTCTCTTGCGGCATCTCCGTTAATAGATGCTCTTGTTTCCCAAATGCAAATGAGAGTGGTCATTTTAGCTGATGTTACGACAGGTTTTAGACCTTAAAATAAGGAAGTGTAGAAAGGAAATGTTAATACTTACAGGCAAATAGACAAGGCCCAAATAGTGGCCTATCAATGGGTTCAAGGAAGAGTACAGGATTTAATTCTAAACATGTAACAATCGATTGGCCGTTTTATGAGTGACAAATGAGAGTGGTCAACCCCTGCAGACATACTTATATTATTTCTATTACCTTGCCATGATGTTCTATTAGCTTTTGTTTTTGCTCCTCTGAGAATCTACCAAAATCTTTTTGGTGGTACAAGCAAAATCCTTTCATTGGTATGTCAAATTTTGCTGGCAAGGATGCTTCATAATCGACAAGATTATCATACTTGGATTTGTAATAATACGCACCCATATCTGCCATTACTGAAAGACAACTTTTTCCCCTTTGCCTGCAATAATCGGCTAGTCCACTCTTAATCTCCAAATGAGATGGGTTATCAAAATACTCCTCTACTGAATCAACAATTACAAGCAAATCTTCATTTTCAAGCTTGACCACATCATTCATACCATCATCGTATTTTTCAGCAAGCGTTCGTCTAACAGATTCGGTAGTTTCATAAAATGGGTTGATCTGGACGACACCATTGTTCTCCTCAATTTGCTTGTGAGTATAGCTAGAGTAAAGATCGCTTAAGGCTATCGAATTTGGATAAATTACCATATAGTGAGCGCCACATTCAGCCGTATGTAGCCGTTCCACAGCTTCTGCAATATGGCAGTTTACTATTGTGTTTAATGTACTTCTAGCCATTTTTCAGCCGTCGTCCTGCATTCGTAGCATAACTGACATAATAAGCATTATAGAACAAACGTGTGAGGTATGCATTGGTATTGTGAGCCAGCCAACTATCCTCTATCTAGTTTAGGCTGACAGGCAGAATTGTAGTCTAAACTAATTGATCTTCCATGTGAATCTTAAATGCAATAGAATTGTCAGTATTATCAAAGCTATATTCTCTCAGCTTAAAGTCTTCAAAAACATATCTAAAAAGCTTCTCGAAATATACAGACCATCTTTTACCCATATCATGTTGAATTACAAATGCCTCTGTGTCATCGTCTATGCTATCACGTCTATAGGCAAACCCGGATACTCTTATCCATGATTCAATTGTATCTAAGAATGACGATAAAGTGTATTCCTTTCTGAGCAAAAGGGTCATATCTTTAATTTCATTTTTTGCGATGTATTTTGATAACTCTTCTACTTCCTTCTCAGCAAGTCCTTCCATAAGCCTTATCAGCAAAGCCTTGGGAAAAGAGATCATACCAGCCTTAGCCGCATAGGTGTCATATTCTGTGTGTAATTGAAATATTTGACTTGCAAGTGTGTTTAGACTGATTCTTTTTTGATCAGCTTCGGTTCTTAATTGATTTAATATCTCATTATCAAACCTAAGAGTAACACTACCACTCAAATGTTTGTTCTTAGTATTCACAACGTGCAAAGTATTGATATATTCACTCTGTATAATATAAATATTATGTGCACTGCAATCAATTCATTGCATTATAAGATTAATGGTGCAATGCAAGCAAGATCAAGCTATTCTTCTATTACCAAATAACATCAATTATTGCCTGCATTAAATTCGTCACACATAAGAAGGACGACATTGGCCTTAATTTAAGACGTAAATTATGCGCTATGATGGTAAGAACAACAATAAACATACCAATCAAATGATAATACAGGTAGTGGATGATGAATTTGATATAGTCAACGTTATCAAATTATATCTTCAACAAATCGGTTTTAATGCTGTTGGATTTACTGACTCTTCATTAGCTTTTGAACACTTCAGAATTAATTGCAATGATTGTATGCTGGTTATTTCTGATATTCGAATGCCCGGTATGAATGGGTTTGAATTCGTTAGAAAAATAAGAGAAATAAATACTGCAGTCAAGGTTTTGCTCATGTCAGCTTTTGAAATCAATAGTACTGAATTATCAGTAGGTCTAGGAGAGGCCAAGATAGATGGTTTTATTCAAAAACCAGTAGCTTTATATGAATTGAATAAAATAGTTCAAGAACAGCTGGAAATAAAGCAACCATTGTAGCAGGACAAAGTTGATCAGAAATTAACCTGACCTGGTAATGGTAAGAATATAAGCATTAGAATGTATTCAAGGACAAATACCGGTATTATTCTAAAGAATGTTACTATAGATATTATATATATCGTTCCTTGATGATGTCAAATGAATTATATCACATCTACAGTAGCGTTAGGAATATTTTTTGCCATAGACCAAATGATAAAAGAATTGAATTGAATAGAATAATAATTTTAGCTTAGCTTAACTCACTTTTGGTATATTCGAATATCCTAAGGTATGTTAAGGATTTAACTCTAAATGTCGTTCTTTTTTATCATATGCTTGCTGCTTTGTTTCTACATACATCACAAAGCTACTGTTCTAAATCACGTTGACCACAAATATGTAACGTGAAGCATTTGACGGTATTACTTGATCTTCTTGTCCTTCTTGTATAAGCGTAATATATTGAACTCCTGTTAATTACACGTTTTACAAATAGTTACCGTTAGTTTATACAAAAAATCAAGGGTGTAACTCATAGATTTTATCGATAGGGATTTGCAACATATACAATCATGGGAATCTAGCGCACTTATGCTTGCTGAACTCTGACTTAGACCAACGACATCATATGCATCATATACCTCGGGTAGCTTTGCTAAAGCATTAATACTTCCATTCTGGAGATATATTGTTCCACCATGAGCGATATGGCTTAGCATCTTTGTCAATTTCATCTTTTATTCTAAATTCAATTGAATAAAACATATTCTCCATTGCATCGGTACCACCATCAGCATACAACTCTCTTCCGATGTCTTCTATACGCTTCTTTTTAGATTCAAAATCTGAACCATTAGGATTCTGTATAGTATATGTGAGGTCATCATAGAGCTCTTCTTCTAAGTATGCATCCATTTGTTATAGTGACATGACAGATTGTCTCACATTTATCCTTGTTGTTATTAATATGCTCAAGTTCTTGAAATTAAGTATGATTAAAGAGCTTGGAAGACAATCTAAATTATGATACGTATGGTTGTTGTTGTTTTTTCCACTCAAATTCCTGCATTCTAGCTATCAAAACCATGACTTGGTCTAAGGTCGTGCTATAGCTTAATCTTTCATCTCAAGGTTTCTTATTGATGGATTAATTTACTTCTATTTATTTACCATTATTAGATACCAACCATAACCGTACTGAATGCAAAAAATGACAATTAAACTAATTAATAAATCCTTGTTCAAAAAGAAACACAATATGCACCATAAAAGAACTGTATATTGGAAATAAAGCAATAAAAAATATACAATTTCTATTTTACAAGCAAGGAAGTTAATAGCATCTGAATTCAGAGCACACGATAACATCAAATCCCATTTAAAATTAGCACAATAATCGAAGCAATAGAAATGATTTTTCAAGAATGTAGTTTTATCATAAAATAAGATGTATAATCACTACTACATCACTAAAATGTATATTGTAAGTACTATAATAGGTGAACATAAATGCAGTATTTGTAAGAACGTGACTGAGACTATTTGTAGGTCATGCGGTTCAGAAAAATTGCATGTCAAGTTAATATGTGAATTATGCACCCAACCAATAAACTTTGAATGTACTCATTGTGGATATCTTACTGATGATAAAGTACA
>DATFDI010000010.1:0-55352 GCA_035252175.1 Nitrososphaeraceae archaeon | reverse complement strand
CACTTCAAGCAATCGTGTATTTCTAATCATTTGCTTTCCAATCCTATTGCCTTCCACCGTGAGCTGTACTAGACTGCCCTTCTGATAACGTACTAGTTTACTGTCATTTAGCTTTTGAAGCATTTCAACAACAGAGGGCTGTCTAATATTAAGGGACTTTGGCAATAGAGCTAACTTTAACGTCTTCCCCCTGTTCACATATTACTATACGGCCTTTAGATACATTTCTATATGTTCAGATTCGGCTGTTCCAACATACGGCTGTTCTTTTTCCTTCTCAACCCGATTACTAACTCATAGTCTTTTGGCAGAAATGATATGCTGGTTCATTGTAAATTTAACTTTCAAAAGTCTATAGAAAACCATCTGGTCATACATAGATAACACCAGATAGAATAAATAGCAGAATATGATGACATTAGGCTATCCTAATATGATATCAATGCACAATTTTGAGGAGCTTGGCTATACTAACAGTAGAATAAAAATAAGCAAAAGGTGTCTTAAGAACTTTGATTGATTACTGGCAACTTTTAATATTAGGTGCAATTGCTGGCTTTACAATATTCTTAGGCCTACCATTAGCTGTAATTCAGAGTTTAAGTCTAAAGAAGAAAGGCTTCCTTAATGCATTCGCAGTTGGTATTTTAATATTTTTGATAATTGATGTCTTTGGTCATGCATGGGAATCTATGGAAGAAACTGTAAACAGTGCTTTTACAGGAAAAGCATCGACATCAAATGCTATTTTTAGTCTTTTTGCTATGTTTGGAGGACTTGGAATAGGACTATTAGGATTAACATGGTATGAAAGTAAATACATGAAAAGAACAATTCAATTGCAGAGGTCATCTAGTGATTATAAAGAAGAGGATGTCATAGCCCATAGCATAGAAAAATCAGGAAACCACTATCCACAGTATAAGCAGTCACAGCAACATCAACAACAACTATTCCAAGATATAAATGCGTACAAACTTGCCACGATGATTGCAATAGGAATTGGTGCTCATAACTTTAGTGAAGGCTTAGCTATAGGTCAATCATATATATCTGGTGCCATCGCACTAGCAGTCCTTTTGATAATTGGATTTGGTGCTCATAATGCTACAGAAGGGTTTGGAATAGCCGGTCCTCTTACAGGGGCTACGAACAAACCCAAAGTGCGTTTCTTGCTCTTACTCGGATTGATAGGTGGTGGACCTACGTTTGTAGGTACTCTAATAGGAAGCCTGTGGACTTCCAATGTAGCTTCCATACTGTTTCTATCGATTGCCGGAGGTGCTTTGATATATGTTTCAATGATGATGTACAACTCAGGGAGAAAGTATAATACAAATGGTATATTGATGATAGGAATTTTCGTGGGACTTTTTGCAGGATTCATTACAGATTTGATTATTACGCTTGCGGGAGTTTAGGATAATGATAGCGTATGAGCTAGATTTGGTAAGACATTTAAAGAATTTTTATCAACTATCTTCCGTGTATATCGGACACTTCATATATAAAACAGTAATGTTCTAAGGCTACAAAGTTGCTATAATGAAGAAAACCGAAGAGAACTAGTATTTTGACGGGCATATACAAAAAATAGTAGTATTTCATCTTATCTTTGACTTGTACCACATAATATCCTGACTTACTCACCTTAGTTCCAAGGATAAGAGTTTGTGAAGTTGGAAAAAGGAAAACTGCTATATTGTGTGATTTTGGGGTTTGTTTGATTTTTACCGCAAAGAGCGAAAATCAAATAGCACAGATCTCAGATCAGGTCATGGCGCTAACAGCTAGAATATAGGAATTTAAAAAGAAATAGCAATAATAATAATAATAATAATAATAATAATAAACAGCCTGTGAGAATAGATAACGAATGCATTTGTATCTCTGCTAAAAAGCCATTGCAACTATAGGCAAAAATAACTCCTCTAATCTCTGGAATTCCTTGCTAGTACAGGAAGTTTAAGCTTAGCTGTCTATTTTGCGTACCTGAGAAGCTGATAATAGACAAACTTTGCAAAAGATCTACTAAAAACGCAGCTTGGCTTGCATCATACCTAAATCAGTCTAAGGCTTATAATGCTGTATGTATTCCTCAAAAATCCCCGAAATTAAAACAGTCTTCAAAGGGCTGCAAACACTATATGAAACGTATCTGCCAAAAGCTGACCCTGTATTGGTTCATGATTTATTATTGAGAGAACAGGAAAATCCGAATGTTGCACCTTTTTATATGGTAGAAGTATTCACAAAGCCAGGGACAAATTCACAAGCAAAAAGAGATTTGATATTTAACAAGACGGGTATGATTCCTGCAATATACGATAAAGGTACTCATTATGTAGCTAATCATAGACTAACTTCAGAAATGTTAGAACAGATATGTAAAGATGACGATGTTTTGGAGGTTACAGGAGAATACACAGGCGGTATAGGGGGATGGGGTGCTTCCCATGAACATAGAGAACATAGACATAATAATAAACAGCATCAATATGATTACATTGCAGCGCGATAATAACAATCACAAATATTATGGCAATGGTTATTCAGATAGTTATACTTGAGAAGCTTTCCATAAGTACAAGCAATTCTTTGCCACTAAAACAAAAAGATACTTGAAATGATAAGGAGAAGAACAAGAAAATCAGAAGAAACAAAATTAAAAATTTCCAAAGCAAATAAAGGTAAAGGTTTAGGACGTGTTCCATGGAATAAAGGCAAAAAATTGAGCTACATTACAGGCAAAAGAGAACATACAGAAGAAACAAAAAGGAAAATGAGCGAAGCAGCGAAGCAACGTTGGGCACAAGCTCAAAAGAAATGAAAAATATTATATTCCATCTAAAGAGAAAGGCTGAGACATAGTAAGCAATTAATGAGCCCTATTTTCATACATTGTTCTTTAATGCCTAATAAAAAATATACCATAGACAAACGTTGACAGAATGCAGATAGCTAACCAAAATAATAAAAGAAGAATAAAAGATGCCACTTCTATTCTACGTATAAACATAATGTAAAATAATTAACTATAATCGGTAAGCAGATATCCATAAAAGATTGCAGAAACTGCGCCAGCACTTTTTATTTCTCGGTTTGTTAGCTTTAGCATTAATTCGTCTTTTGTAACAATTTTTGTATTGATATCTTCTATTGCATCTAAACATTGGCTTGAGGCCTTCTTTAATCCTTTAGCTAAAAATAGATATGATTTTTGATTAGATTTTGAGGGCCATGTATAAAACCATCCCATGTGCTTAAGCGTCCTGCAACTATATCCTGTCTCATGTAATAGCTCTCTTTTAGCTGTTTCATTTGGCTTCTCGTTATTCTCAATCAATCCACTCGGCAAGTCCAAAAGAAATTTATCTATTCCCCGACGATAAATTTCAATCATTAATAAGGAACCGTCAGAAAAGACAGGAAGTATAGTAGCACTATCGCTTTTTAGCTTTATTTTGTTGAACAATATGACATTGTTTGTGTTTTTATGGTGCTGCTGATGAAGGTTATCCTTTTTGCCTCTTTTATCTGGTTGAGCATCAATACTCAGCAGGTCTTCATACACCTCTAGCCATTCACTTTTATAAGCTAGCCTTGATTCTTTTATCTCTCCTCTCATAAACTTCTAAACTTGTATATGGCTGAAGATAAATCCGATATAAAAAGAAGTGATGATATACTAATAGACAGTTAACTAATAATACTAATCGACAAAAGGATAATTGCCATATTAGCATCAAAGTGATTATTTGACTCTTACATAATGATATAGATTGTTAGATTAGCTCGATAAAGAGATTTGCAGGAATGCTGTTTGCTCTCAGACCAATCCTAAGATTTCCTTCTTTGTACTCTATATCTCCGATGCTATCTTTAAAACCTCTTGATGCCAAATGTATCCAACTAGATTTTAAATTAATTTTGTACATTCCATTAGTTTCATTATAACTTCCAGATACAAACTGTATGTTTCCAGCATTTGTTAGATCGTATAATTCCCTACAGACAGGTTTAATAATATCCCATGCTTCTTTTTCTGATATAGGTTTATCCAAAGTTATTATCATTATCTCCTTCGCCCATTCTTTCATTTGGATACTCTATTGCTAAAAAGCTTCTTAGGGTATATGATGTACTTTATGAGATGATATGACTCATAATAAAAAAGAAATCGAAATACCAGGTGAGGGTACTGAAGAGGCTAAAGAACTTGAATTAGACGAACAACCAAAACCAACACGAAAAGTAAGTCATCCAGCTACTCCTATGTCAAATAAAGAAGAACCAAGTACGCATGATAAAATAAAAGGAAGAAGAACAAGAAAGTAAATTAGACCTTTGCATATTATTTGTTATTAAGAACATGAATTCCTGAAGAAGTAGCGGGTTGCTAATCTTGCTAATCTTCCTGTTGCTTCTTCATATGGTCGATAGAAAGAATAATCTGTTGTTACATGTTTAGAATTAAATCCTGAATTTTCCCTTGAACCACTCTAAGGCTTGTATCCTTATCACGTACATATCACGCTTGATGGTGTATCTGATTTCTGCATAGCGAGTCTAAGATGGTTATTTTACTGTACCATCTCAGCAAAGTAACATACATCTTTGACTTTAGGTTAATTATGTTTGTTATGAGGAGCTCTGGTAGTATCAGGATTCGGATTGTTCATTGGACTATCGCTATATCATCCATCCATCTATCTATATCATATCATTACCTCGGTATAATGAGATATACTGCTTTTGAGCTTATAAAACGAGATTCAGAAGTAACTGAATTAAAATGCTTTATCTGTGGAATGAAAACCAGCATTAAGCAAACAAGCAGGTTCCTCTAATTCAAACATATATAGCATATTGAGAAGACTAAATTGATGTATATAACTATGATTTACACATATAGTTAAAATTGTGTGCAGATAAAAGACCTACAGATAATTCTCAACAACACCTAGCTAACGAGCGCACTTTTCTCTCTTGGCTGAGGACAGCTATTGCACTTATCGGACTAGGTTTTATTGTTGCTCGCTTTGGCTTATTTTTGCGGGAATTTGGATTAGTTGTAAAAAATGCTAATTATGGTAGTAATTCTTCTGCTGCTTCTACAGCAGTTAGTATTTTTGGACATTATCAATCCTCATTAATAGGAATATCTATCATAATCTTGGGAATTGTTTTAATTGTCTTGGCATTAAGAAACTATATGACTACTCGTTCCTCCATAAATAAAGGACTTTATATTCCAAGCAACTTTAACGTATTTGCAGCATCAATAAGCCTTGTATTTCTAGGCATTCTCATTATTGTTTATCTATTTGTAGTACTTCCTGCAACTAATTCTTAGACTTGATTTGGCTTGTGACTACAATGAACGAAAGATAGAATTACTTGTCTCGCGCTATTTCACTTACCATAGTCTAGCTATATATGATAACCCACAAATCTATAAATCTGATAAATTTAGTCTAATTCCAATGTCTAACAAATATACTACGACAGCACTATATGCAGCAATCATTGTATCAGTACTTGTTGCATCTATGTTCGCTATTAGCTATGTACAACAACAAGCATTAGCGCAAGGCAACCAGACAGGTGGAGGTAATCAGACCAGTGGTAACAAAACCAGTGGAGCAGCAGGTAGTAATCGGGCTAGTGGTAATGCAACTGGTGGTGGCACAGCAGCTAATCCTCCCAGCTAGATTGTAGCAGCATGAGTTGTCGAATTAATAAAGTACAGTACTAGGAATATACAATCTCAACTAATCATATCCTTTATTTTTTGCTTTGTATCAATTGCTACTTGTTCAGCGATTGGTTGCTGTTTTTGCTTTGTAGTAGAATACTCTTCCTCTCTAACTGATTTCTTGGTTTTATTTGTCTTCTTTATTTTTGTATCACCGTAGCCCATATAAGGCTGCTATACTATCTGCTGGTATGGCAATGCTAGCAAAACATGCCACTGCCATGGTAACTACAGTTGCAAGGGATATACAAAAAACTTCTTGTTTATTAGTTGGTTCAAATAAACTTCATACATTGGCTTCATCTGCTCTAGGAGTATTCGGAGAAACATCTGATTCGCTTGCTGTCCCTATGCAATCACATTGATTAGCATTGCTTTGACTAGTTTGCATTGGTGAGGAATGTTCTTTTTCTTCTTTCTTTTCCGCTGCTAGACAATCATCGCATATCCATTCACTGTTAATATAATTGCCCATCTTTATTTTCTCATGTTGTTCTATTTGGGATTCTATAGATTCAGCAACTGGTGAGCCGCATTTACTACATTTGGGTAGTAAACTTATCATGATGTTATTAAAGATACGTTCTACATCTATTTCTAATTTGTTAGTTGTGGCCGCTACTACTATCCTGTTCTTACAGCTTTTGAGCCACACTTAGGACATGCATTTTCTCTATGTTCATATCCGCAATTCATACAATAGAATTTGATTGGAGAGTATCCCATTTCTACGCCACCGCTGTTGCTCAAGCTTCTACCTAATGACGAGCTCATGGATTTATACAAGTCTTTGATTCCACCGGGCATTCCTTGTCTTTTCAGCGTAAGATGCATTCTGGCTGCGTTGAGAGCAAAGTAGACAAGCAAAGCAATACCAAATGATAATGGAAATGGCACTACAAATGAGACAGCTAGTCCAATGACTAGATAAGCAGCTAACCAAACCCAATAATTGGTTTGAATTTGTTTATTATTATTATTATTACTATTACCGCCGATATTGTTTCTCATTTGATTATAGTCTCACCTCTAATATTATATATGCATGCTAACTTGATAAAACCATTGTGTACAGTGCAATCATCTGCAACTATTGCGTATACTTTAGATTTCAGAAGCCATAAAATCCTTGAAATTATGGTTAAATGAAACAAAGCTGTGCGACCCTAGTCCGTATTGACTTTTTTAGCGCCTAGCCATAGCTATAATTTTGTTGTTTGCACCCTATGGTGATCATAGAACCAATACTTTACAAACAATATAATTTCTACAAAGTAAATATAAATTAGATTTTCTGTAAAGACAGACCATGCTTTGGATCGAAGCCAGATACTTTAACCTTTGCCCCAATGGGAAGATCTCTTGGTGACTTTACTCCTGTAAGAAATCCTGATACCCTAATTTGAGCATCATCCACTTCAAAAACAACCCATGCATATGATTCCAGATCTTCAAATCCTGCCGGTGCAACAGCTTGAATTGTATACGTTACAGTCCTACCTACTCCATCTAGCTCTACATCTTCGAATTTATTGCCAAAACAATTTTCACAGAAATACACTGTCTCAAGCATAAGATGTCCACATTTCAAGCACTTATTGAACAGTATCCTCCCTTTATTAGAAGATTGGATAAATTTCTCACGTCTGCTTAGTGCCTCTACGCGCTGTTTTGTCTCTGACAACGCTTCTTTACTCCACCTTTCTAAAGATATGTACTGCACAGCTGGCACCAGTAGCGCCAAAGTTTTGTGTCAGAGCATATTCTGCATCTCTGATTTCTCTCTCTCCAGTTTTGCCAGTAAATTGTTCGAAGACCTCTACTACCTGACCTACGCCTGTTGCTCCGATAGGATGACCTTTAGATTTTAATCCACCAGAAGGGTTGATTGGTATTTCACCATTTCTTGAGGTTGCACCTTCTCTTATTGCGTGTGCAGCAGTTCCCTTTGGAAAGAAACCCAGATCTTCTATATCAATTATTTCTGCAATAGTAAAGCAGTCATGGACTTCAGCGAAATCAATGTCTTTTGGAGTTATATTAGCCATTTTATACGCTTGTTTAGCAGCATCTACTGTACTTGGAATAGTGGTAATATCTTTCCGAGCTTGAACAGCTGCTGGTGACGCTCCTCTCCCTGAACCGATAATTTTCACATAAGGTCGTCCACTCTTTTTGGCAAATTCTTCATTACAAAGTATGACAGCAGATGCTCCATCTGAAAACGGACAGCAGTCATATAGTTTTAAAGGTGAAGCAACAGCTGGGGATTTTAATACATCTTCCACTGTAATCTTTTTTCTAACATGAGCTTTTGGATTAAGGAGTCCATTTTCATGATTCTTTACAGCGACGCGAGCAAGATCTTCCTCATCTGTCTTATATCTAGTCATATATGCTCTCGCTATTGAAGCAAACAGTCCTGGGAATGATGCACCATTTCCTCCTTCGTAGAAGAAATCAGAACAATAAGAGAATAATGTAGTACTTTGGGTAGTTCCAGTATGTGTGATTTTTTCAACACCTAGTGCCAGAACACAATCATAAAATCCTGCCGCTATATTGGCATATGCTTCTCTAAACATTATAGATCCAGAGCCGCATGCAGATTCAATTGTGAGCCCTGGCACATGTGGGATTCCAAGGTTACTCAATACAACAGGTGCCATATGAACCTGTTTATCGGCAACTCCGAAGACATTTGAAATATAACCTGCCTGAATATCCCTAGGTGTAATCCCCGCCGAATCTATTGCATCTTTTGATGCATTTAATGAAATTTCAATAATGCTTTCGTCTAATTTACCATATTTAGTGCTGCCCGCACCGAGGACACACACATTACTATTTGCCATTTAATAATAAAAAGTGCTTTTTGTGTTATTAAAAGTTTAGATCCAGCTATTTTATAATGCTGATATCCAGATTAGTATACTATAGTTGTCTTATTAGAAAAAAGAGGGATCAGGAGCAAAACCAGTGCGTGATTACACAATAGTCATTTCATGAATACCAATTAGATGATGATAAGATTTCAGCTATTTGTCATATGCATGATTGAAAATTATTACATATACTATGGATTAAATATTTGCTTCGATAGACAGATCATATAAGAAATGGTATTTACTTGACATATTATCATCAACTCGCTGGTCAATAAATAGATACTTATTGTTCTCTTTATACCTCAATAGTACACGTAAATAACATTGTAGAAATCAATAAAAAATAATACAAAGTACATCGTAAAATGTATAGAATGCTGGTAAAGGAGTTCGCTAAAACAGATGTTCTCTTATCAACTTTTTCAAGGCGACTGTTTTGAAGTTTTAAGATGCATGTCTGCTGACACTAGCGAGCTAGGAAAATATAGGCTTATAGTTACTTCTCCTCCATATTATAGATACAGACACTACGGAGGAAATCCAAGAGAAATCGGTCAAGAGCGAACCGTTGAAATATTTATTGAAAAATTAGCTGATATTTTTACAGTATGTAGAGGTTTACTAACAGAAGATGGCAGCCTATGGATAATAATAGGCGATACCAGACATAATTATAAAAAACTTTTGATACCTCATAGACTTGCTCTTAAATTAGTAGAAAGAGGATATATCATTAGAGAAGACATAGTATGGTTTAAGAAAAATAATGTTTCAACCAGTTCCAGAGAGAATTTTGCACAGGCGTATGAAATAATACTTTTTCTCTCAAAAAATGAGAAATGTTTTACTAATATGGATAGTATAAGAGTAAGAGGCAACGAAGCAAGGGAGGGGAGAAACAAGACACCTCCTCAGGACATGATACAATATGAACCAGTAAAACGAAGCAATAACGAGATTGAAAAGATCAGGGAAATTATTCGTAATGCCAAGCCATGCACGCCATTCGATCAACTTCCAACAACTAGTAAAATAGCTCATGCATATGGGTATGATCCTGAAAAGTATTGTCCTACCTGTTATCGTAAATTCAAGCGTCATGCTACACGTAAAAGGATAGGAGATCATAAACATTACCCAATATTTGCTGCATGCAATCCAGATGGTAAAAATCCTGGAAATGTTTGGGAAATTTCCACAAAAGCACATCATGGAAACGAACATTTTGCAATATACCCTGAAGATTTAATAGATAAGATAGTTAACTTTGCAACTAAAAAGGGAGACTGGGTTTTAGACCCATTTGCGGGAAGAGGAACCACAGGTATTGTATGCGCATGCCTTGAAAGGAATTTTACTGGAATCGATTTGTATGAAGACAACGTTATGAAAGCAAGACAAAATATTAAAAATACAATCGAGGGAGAAAATAGTGGACTCAGATAACTGAATACGCATGAATATGCACGTCAATCAGTTGGTCAATTAATTTGCTTGCGTCCAATTCAGGAGTAATAATACAAACAAAATTCTTTATGATATTGGATGACAAGGATGACGAGCGAATAATTAATTGAACAACTAGCGCACTGATGTTATACTGTATACATCAGTTCGTCGATTTTTTAGAAGTGGTAGGGATTCTCTAGCCTTTTGAATTCTAGACTTGTTAATTTCGATGACTTCCATCCCTTCTCTATTTCCCATATCTAATATAACTATGCCGAAGGGATCGACAACCATACTTCTGCCAGAAAAAATATGACCAACTTGATCTGGAGCTGCTACATATGATCCATTTTCAATCGCTCTTGCTTTGAGTATTGTTTGCCAGTGTTCTTCCTTCATAATTCCATGTACCCATGCAGAGGGCACAGCCAGGATGTCTGCACCATTGATTGCCAAAATTCTAGATACTTCAGGAAAACGTATATCATA
Source organism: Nitrososphaeraceae archaeon (assembly GCA_035252175.1). GTDB lineage: Archaea > Thermoproteota > Nitrososphaeria > Nitrososphaerales > Nitrososphaeraceae > JAFAQB01. Next base: position 44,768 of record DATFDI010000010.1, on the reverse strand, counting down.
ACAGATCATCAGCCCCAGATTCCCAACAGATGTTTTAACAGGCTTTGCAATGTGATCGCCTGCTATCATCTTAGCAGATTCTCTGAAGCCGAGCGCATCATACAGATGCAGTTTACGATAAACAGAGCCTATTGCACCGTTGCTGTTAATAATTACAGCCGTATCATATACACGATTGTTTGATTGACTGGTACTAGACCCATTACTATTATTCTTTGTATGTTTCTCATAAACTGTTGCTATAATATTGATTCTGTTTCGTCGAGCAGATTCACGTAATGCGAGGATAAAATTACTCTCATCTATTGTCTCAGCTATTTTTATAAGCTTCTTTATGGATTGGTTTCTAGGCGAGAATGCCATTTGAAATTCAGGGAAGCATATCAAACTTGCTTTCTTTCTTGCAGCCTCCTTTACAAAATCTAGTGACAATTTCAGATTTTCACGTTTATCTTCTGATGACCTCATCTGCACTATTGCAACAAGAGAAGAGGCATTTCGCATTTTCTGTCAGTTGTGGATGATAAGTCAATCAATAAAATTGTTTTCTAATACTATAGAATATCATTTGTAAAATGATCTACACGATTCGTTTCTTATGGAGACCCTGTTGATCTAGATATTCAACAATATGGTATGAAATGAAGAACTGCCTAGTAATCAATGAACAATCTATCCATATTTCCATTTATGTAGATCCATATCGTTTACGAATGAAACTAGAATATCTTCAAGCACTGATAGGGTCTTTTGTCCTTTCTTAATAGTAGCCATTCTTGGTGCGCCTGTTGCTCCTGTTTTTGTTAGTTCATGAAATTTCCAATATATCCTGATGTTCTGCGGCAGCTTTGGAATTATCTTCTTTGGAGCATGGCCCATGTCCACTAAATCAGGTCGTATTGCAAGCATTGCTGAAGTCTCTGCTTCTCCACCATGCCCTAGCCCATTCCATATATCAAAGAGATTTCTTGTAATGTCACCAACCAGCACCCACCATGCTTCCAGACAAGCAATTACCATCTGTGGATATTGATTCTTTATTGCTCTAGCAGCTGATTCTATAGGAGCAATATTTCCATCATGACCGTTTATAATAAGGATCTTGTTTATATAATTCTTGGCCAAGCTTGCAAGAAGATTCTCAATAACACTGATCATTGTTTTTGGGTCTAAACTTATGGTCATTTGAAAATCAATATGATGTAAACTAACTCCATAGGCAAGGGCAGGCAATATCAATATGTTCTTATTTCTTGACCTTCTAGCAACTCTTTTTGCCAATTCCATTGGCACGATCACATCTGCGCCAAACGGCATATGATCGCCATGGTTTTCACATGCGCCGAAGACCAAAATCGCGATCGTATTTTTACTTAAATTTTTCCGTACTTGTAGCGCATTCATTTCTTCTAGCATGCCGCTCATATTAAAAACACCATCTAATTAACACAAATACTAGTTTATTAGGTAACTGAAAACGAGTATTTTAATGGCTGAAACATTTTTTCCATATTCTATATGACAACGTTAAAAATTATAATTTAAAAATTTTAACTATTTCTTAAGAAGTTATTGTTATTCTGTCTATATTTACAATTATCATATTCTACAAATTTATCCCCATAAACTTTAATGCATTCATTGACGCTATGGTTAGTGCGACACAGATCATCGGCTTCCAAGGTATGGCAGGTAACTTTGGAGCGTTAAGTTTAATCTGATGGTTGTCAATAATGTTAGTGATATAATCTCTGACTTTTGCATTCCATATTCGATATTCTATACTATGTTTTTTCAAAATAGATTCTAATTCATATATAACTGGGGCTCTTACTGAACGAATATGTTGAATGTATTTTCGAGATATCTCTACTTCAGCCTGGATTGCAATCAAACCTTGTTGCATATCCAATAATCTAACGTGCATTTCCCAGGGCTTGCTTAGCCTCTTTGTAAATCCACTGCCTATCTGGGCACGTTTCTTGTTCTCAAATTTAACTCGCCTGAAACCTTCTGAAACCAGCGTATTGATTATCTCGTCTTTCTTAATTTTAACCATCAAGCTTAAATGGTCAAGTTCAATCTCTTCACGACGGATAAAATCTTGTAGGCCTTTTAATACATTTATACGTCTAGGATAGGTTGTCAGGAATTCAGACATCTATTATAGCAGTAATTCTTCATAATAGGGAATATTAAAATGCTGTGTCATGAAAATCTATTCAATAGAAGAAATATTTTCTAGATTTGCAATCCCCGGGTATAAATATCCTGTTCTGGTTCTATTGCCATATCGTGCCAGCTGAGCTTTCTATTCGTAGCAATTACTTTCGTACCTCGTATAACAGCAGCCGGTGTTGATTCATCACTTTCACCCATGACTGCTACAGCCATAGATGCCAAGCTATCTGCTACTGCAATAAATGTAACCTTTAGGATATTTCCAAACAGATCCCTTTTTCCTCTTTTATCTTCAACAGGTTCAAATCCTGCATTAGCTATTGCTATACCGATAGTGCCTATTCTTGTAGGCATTAAACGGCTATCAGCAATAACAATGCCGACTTTTATACCCAAATTAACAATGAACTTAACTCTCAAATTCTCTGCAGATTTAAATGGTGCATGAGGATAGAGTATTGCATGTCCTGAAGGTACATTTGATCTATCAATACCTGCATTAGGAGCCATCATTCCATTTTTGATTGTAAGCAAGAAACCAGGAACTCCTCTGTAAATATAATCAGACTCTCGTATTACTAGCTCAGCTAGTTTTGAATTCATGTAATATTTAATGGCAAGATCTCGTGCCCTTTTGCTAGTCTTTATTTTATTGAGATTCACAACCGAACCCTCACTCATAGAAACGTATTTGCTAGACAATACAACAATATCATTTTCTTGGAATCTAAAAGCAGATTGAATTAAACTTTGAAAAAGATCAAATTTCCCCTTTTTTACATTAATACATATTGGTAGAATTTCCAAATGACTATCATACATAATGAGAAAGTATAGCCATATATTTGTGAATTTCTCGTAATGCAAAAAGTTTTATCCGTCATCGAACAGGGAGAGGATGGATGTTGTAGATAATGGTGAGTTCAATTTGGGAATGACAATTACCGAGAAAATACTCGCTCGTGCATCTGACAAATCTAGCGTTGTGCCAGGAGAAGCCGTGTTTGCAAGAATAGATAAAGTAATGATGCATGATGTTTCTGGACCAGGAGTCATCAAGGTATTTAGTGAGTGGGAAAAGAAAGGCAAAAAATTGGAACGGATATGGAATCCAGACAAAGTCTGGATTACAGAAGATCATTTTGTTCCGGCTGCAGATAAAGTATCTGCGGATAATATAATCACATTGTCTAACTGGACAATGAAATATGGCGTAAAAAGACATTTCAAGTATGGCTTGGGCCAATATGGCATATGCCATACATTATCACATGAAGAAGCATTAGTTCTTCCAGGGGAGGTATACGTAGGCGGCGATTCCCATACGAATACTACTGGAGCAATGGGTGCATTTGCGGCTGGACTTGGCCACACGGATATCGCATATACCCTTATGCATGGCAAAATTTGGTTTAGAGTACCTGAGACTATAATGTTTAATTTAATTGGAAAAAAACCAGATTATATAATGGCTAAAGATATTATATTGAAAATCATAGGGGACATAGGAACAGACGGTGCTAACTACAAGTCTATGCAGTTTTCTGGAGATACAATCAAGCAAATGGAAATGGATGATCGTTTAACACTTACTAATATGACTACTGAGGCTGGAGCCAAGAATGGAATTATTGAGCCTGATGCTATAACCGATGAATATCTTCGCAATAGAACCAATGCTGAATATTCCCACGTGTTAGGAGATGTTGATGCAGAGTTTTCTGAATCACACACTTATGAAGTTGACAAATTAGAACCGATTGTAGCAAGACCTTTTTCTCCAGGAAATATCGCAGCTGTAAGAGAGACGCAAGGAGTCGAAATAGACAAAGCGTATATTGGTTCATGTACAGGAGCAAAACTTCATGATCTGCGTTCGGCTGCTAAATTATTAAAAGGCAAAAAAGTAAAGACAAGGACAGAAGTTTTACCAGCTGCTCAATCAATATATATTCAGGCCATACGCGAAGGCCTGATAAACATATTCCTAGAAGCTGGTGCAGTAGTTGGGCCACCTACTTGCGGTGCATGTTGTGGGGCGCATATGGGTGTTCTAGGCAAAAATGAAATATGTGTTAGCACCACTAACAGGAACTTCCCAGGCAGAATGGGAAATATTGAATCAAAAACATACTTAGCATCGCCGATTGTAGTCGCTGCATCTGCTGTGACAGGAAAAATTACAGATCCAAGAGATCTGACGAATTGAATGAATTTAATAACCTAAAGATAACAATATGATAACTAAAAAGTAGAAGGATAAGATAAGAATAAGAATAATAAGAAAATGATATGGTTGTAAGTATGATGAAAGGTATAGTTCATAAATACAATGTGGCAAATATCGATACTGACGTTATAATTCCGGGGCCTTATCTTAAAATTCACGATCACAAAGAATTAGCAAAACACGCGCTGGAGGGACTCGATCCGACATTCCCAGATAAGGTCAGAAAAGGTGACTTATTAGTTACAGGAAGTAATTTTGGATGTGGATCAAGCCGAGAACATGCACCAATTGCCTTGTCATATGCGGGTATTAAAGCGGTTTTAGCCCCATCATTTGCTAGGATCTTTTATAGAAACGCCATAGATGGAGGGTATTTGCTTCCGATAGAGATTACTGAATCAACTGTGGAAAAAATTTCAGACAGAGATGAGATTGAAATCGATATCAAAAATAACAAGATTGCCAATCTGACTACAAATGAATTTTACACTATGAAACCATTTCCTGAGCTAATTGCAAGGATAGTAGAAGCCGGAGGATTAATGAATTTTAAAATATGACAAAGAGGAGAAAGGGCAAGCTCGAAGAGATTTTTAGCAAAGCCTTGTATGCAGACAATCCCGATTTCTATTCAGTAGGTTATCGTGACTTTGATTCAATTGTTGAAGTTCCTCTTTCTGAATTTATAAAAGTGTCTGAAAATTTTGAGGTCATACCTAATACGAGAATTGTCTCTGTGAGAAAAGGAAACACAATATTGTATAGTAAATCATCAGTCAGTGCCACATCGTCTAGAGAATAAGCACACGATATTGTAGGTATTGTATTGTGTTGTATTAAAAAATTAATTACATCTCATTATTTTTTGCTTTCGTTTTCAATCCAAAAGCTCTGTAGAATCAACAACTCATCATATATGTCGAAGTGTAAGTTAATCTAGATGACATAATATCAGAGATAATATAACATAGGAATATAATCACAAGGAAGGTAAAATAAATAAAAAATTTGTCGTAGTTCGACAGTTATTGTTGATTTCTTATGCTTTGGGTTTTTGTTACTTAGCTGCTACTGCTGCCGCCGCTTGAACCGCTGCTGCCGCCGCTTGAACCGCTGCTGCCGCTACCGCCTAAGCTTAATGCGCCAGCTGCACCGCTAGTACCGCCTATGGTGGCTCCTCCAGCTGCTGCTGCTAAAGCTGTGGCACTTGTAAGGTTGTTGGTTACTTTACCAGTCGTAGCTTGTGCAGTAACAGAGTATGTGGCTATGAAAGGTGACTTGCCAACAAGTGCTAGAGCATTACCTGCAAATGGGACAGAACCAGAAGTATCTCCGGAACCCACATCAGATGTGGCAACGAATTTACCGCTTGCGGTTGGTGATATTGATAATTTACCAAAGCTTTTGCCTATCGGTGCTGTAGGACTAACACCACTTAACAGATTCCATACTTGAGCGCTTACGGCCTTGCTTGATGTGAATGTAACTACACCGGTGTACAATCCTCCATCTTTTCTTAGTGGTAAAATGATGGCAACGTTCTCTCCCTTCTTTCCAGCTAATGGACTAGGTACAGAAGAAACTGTTCCTTGCCAATTGACAGTCTGACCTGCACGTGGTTCTTGCGGACCAGGCCTTGAAGCTGTAGAAGTAGAAGTAGCATTAGCCTGCGCGTGTGCTTGTTGTGTAAACTGATTTCCTGCGATTAATGATGATGCTACAAGGATTGCTGTAATAGCAATTCCTGCTAGTATCGCACTACCATTCTGCTTTTTATTCATTATTGCAAAATGACGGCGCCTTTAGATTTATTTGTTTCCGTGCTCTATTATGTCTGTACATTAGGTTTCCATGTTCTATAATAAAGTATAATAGAATTTTTCTGTGCTGTAAAACCTTTTCATCTATGCTATATAAGCTTTACATATAAGATTTAAAGCCTATGTATGCTTAATTTATTCTTCTAGATGTTTTTTTGAAGAATCCAACCCGCTGGAAAAAATTTGGCTGCATTTTCTTTATCTCCGATAGCAGTTGCATATCTCCAGATATCTACTTTTTCATCAACATTTACTTTCGATTTAATTTTAGTTAAGGCTTCTATTTCTTGTTGCATACTATCTTTTTCAACGATTGTAGACGAAAACTTGTTGCAAAAAGTACATTTACCATCTAAGAGGACAGAATTACCATTCTCTTCGACAATCGGGTAGGCTATGCAGGCAAGTGGTCGTTGATCATAGACCTTGCATATAAGCCCACCATGAGGTGATCTTTGGAGACCAGTAGTTTCAATAAAAGGGCAGTAGTTACCATTTAAGTTCTTTCCCATCATTTGATAGGCAATTATTTCCTTTGGGCCGTCACCTTTGAAATTCATCCCAATTCCTAACCTAGGCATGATTTTTACATCTATGTGATTTTTGGCTGCTATGGCTCTGATTTTTGACCTTTCTTCAGGCATAATCAAGACTCCTATTTTTCCATATTCAATAGAAGGATAATATTCTCGGTAAATACAGCAATCTGAGCATTCCTTAACACAACTAAACTTTCTGAGCATTCGCCTCACTTATTCTATTTTTGCACATACAATCCCATTCTACACTGTCTAATGCAACGTCAGAGTATTGCAAGAATTTGATATCGTAAACTGACTTTGATTTCTTCAAAAGTTCGATGGCAAATTTTTCATCGTCGTCTTTTTTCTTATTCTTTGCGTTCTCTTTGTAAATCCCAAAGCGTATGGTGGCCTTATTTTCACAGCCTTCCTTAAAACGCTGATAGTTTTCCGATATTGGGATATTTTTCACGAATCCTGTATTATCACCTTTGTATTCTGAGCCACCATAAAGAATAAACCAATAATTGCCAGCTTCTTCGATAAACCTAAGTTTAATTTGATCATCAGGCCACCATTCAATGGTTTTTTTCCACAGTTTGAAGGCATACATTCTATCCTCAAACATCGGGAAAACATTCATGTAAATATCATAGTAACGGTAACCAACGCCAATAAATTTGTTGAACCATGTTATTGTATGAGGGTTATTATTATTATTATTATTCATAATATAGGCTAATCTATTACTACCGCGTAGCTAAGAGGTATATGTCTATTTCTAAATCGTACGACGTCATAGATTCTGAAGAAACGCCAATCAATTTGCTGGTTGTGGTATTAGTGACTTGCAGCTTATCTGACACTGTATATAATAACACCAAATAAACAAGCAAGCTGAAAAATCATGTGTATATCAAAATAGCGGCTAAAAACAAAGGCTCGACATCAAATTATAATTCTTTCTCTACAACTTCGATATGACATTCATGACCTCGGTGTTCCCTATCTAACATCGATGCTTCCTCGTTGGAGATTGGAAATTTTCCATCGTGTAGATATGACTCACCTTCTTTTTCTAAAATGATTTTCTTGCAACTATCACAGATTAATTGCTGTACTATCATGTAACAGAAGATTATTACCATTATTACAATATTTTAGAGTATCTCTCAACGTTTCTTAATGTAAGACTGGATGTGAGAACTTGTAGCGTCAACTTTCTATTTGCCAACCAAGAAATTGGTTAAATCATTCTTATCAAATAGCAAGGTATGAACTTAACTACTATTTATTCACCGATAATTTTTACCAATACTCTTTTATTTCTTTGACCATCAAATTCGCCATAAAATATTTGCTCCCAGGGACCAAAATCCAATTTGCCATTTGTAATTGCTATAACAACCTCGCGGCCCATTATTTGACGCTTCAGATGTGCGTCAGCATTGTCTTCTCCTGTTCTATTATGTTTGTATTCATCCGGAGTATAAGGCGCTAGTTTTTCTAACCATCGATCAAAATCATCATGCAAACCGCTTTCATCATCATTTATGAAAACACTGGCAGAAATGTGCATTGCATTTATCAAACATATTCCTTCCTTGATTGTGCTTTCCGCAAGAATTTTTTCAACTCTTGGTGTAATGTTGATGAACTCACGCCTTGCCTTGGTATTAAAAGTAAGATATTCTGTTTTTACTTTCATGTTCGATCTTAGTTTGGTGGTGGTGACGATGGTGGAGAAAAGGTATTTACAGTTCCTGACGAGGATGATTGTGAGGTTTCAGCATCTTTTCTTCTTCCCATTCTATTGAAGAATAAAACAGCAATGATAATAACTATAATAACATAATTTACAGGAGGACTGATGATTTTAGTGATTAATCCAATTCCCGGGATAACATATGCTACCTTGCCGACGTACTGCTGAGCTCTAATAGGATAATCTACTCCAGGAATTGAAGAGGGATTTGCATCACCCTTTGTTCTGATAATTCGCTCTCCTTCAAAATTGTTATAGATCTCTGCAACTCTATGAACGATTATTCTGTCCTGTCCAGTAGGTCGATGAAATACTATGATATCACCAACCTTAAGACTATTAAATGAATTAGCATTACCATTGCCTCCAGTACTATCTTTTACAATCAATACATCATTAATATTGAGAGTAGGAACCATACTTCCACTAGAAACTACATAAAACGGGTTATTGGTTCCAAATGCAAAGCGTAAACCTAACCAAACGATTGCAACTCCGACAACAACAATTGCAATATCTTTAACTGCACCAGGAATCTTTGATTCACCTTTCTTAAGCAATTTAAAATTTTTATCATTTTGTTAGTTAGATAAACCTTTAGTTAGGTCGATTGACACTATATTTAGTTCAAACATTCTGTAGACAACTCATACTGATTGTAAAATATGTCGAGCATTTGTGGTATATGATAGGATAGGGCAGGATAGGATATATTGATTGAGTAATATCTGAATAACTTGACTAGTCACCAAGTTCATAAAAGCTTTAAGACGACATATGCTTAATCATGATTATATAATATGGATACTTTTGAATGTTTATCAACCAAGCTTGAAGTAAGAGAATTCAGTTCACAAGATGTCAAGTCGGAAACAAGGTCAAAAATTCTTGAAGCTGCAAGGCTAACAGGCACTGGGCTTAATACTCAACATTGGAGGTTTATTCTAGTTGAGAATAAAGATAATCTAAAGAAGCTGGCAATGGATAGTACAAGCGGAACCTGGGTTGCAGGTGCCAATTTTGCAATAATGGTTTTAACAAATCCCAAATACAATTTCCATTTGATAGATGCTGGAAGAGTAGTGCAGAATATGCAGTTAGCAGCGTGGAATCATCAGGTAGGTTCAGGACTCTTTACAGGAATAAAAGAAGCAGAACTTAGAAAAGACTTTGAAATTCCAGAGACACTTAATCCTACGGTTATAGTAGGATTTGGATATCCTACAAGAAAGCTGACAGGTAAGAAAAAGAACCGTCTGCCATTGGATGAATTAATCTACCATGAAAAATATGGTAACTCCAAAACTACATGATATTTATGAACACAACACTGAATCCCTATTCATATATTCTAATATGGCAAGAAAGAACCTGATCATAATCTGTTTGTTCTCAGATTATACTAGATGTTTTAATTGACCTTAATCTACTGACTAAAACTGCCTATTTTCTTTGAGCATATCAACACACACTAAAAAATATTGAATGGGTTACGTAAGAAAGCAAGCAACATCCAGTTTTATTTTTTGCTTGATCACTACTTATTTGTTAGATCCAGCAGCACCTTGTTCATATTCACTGCCCGTATCAGCGGCACCAGCAGTGCCTTTTGTCATACCACTACGTCTAGCTTTTTCTGCTGCATCTTGGCTACTTTGAGTTGTCTGTCCGGCTTCTGAGATTCTTTCACTCATTTCTCTCTTGACAGCTGTTGGTTCATGCTCCTTTATTTTTGCAGGAGTCATTGGCTCTTTCTCTCTATACTCAGTTAATGGATCATCTTTTCTGCCGGTCTCTGTACCAGGACCGCCTTCTTCAAATCGTCTCGACTGTTGATTTGTTCTAGCTTTACCGGTAGAAGCATCAGGAGACGAAACACCTTGTTTAGCTTTGCTAGTTGTTTTATCTGCAGCACCCTTTACTTTGTTTTTGGCACCTGTTAATTTTTGTTTAAGTTTCTCTGCTACCTTACCCATGTAATTATATTATTATTCAATATATTAATGGTTGTAGGTATAATAAATATATAACTAATATATAGAACATTATTCATATAATATGATATTTAATGTCATAAATTTTTACAATATACCAATTTTTAGTATTGTTTATATAACAATATGTTCGAATTGATAATAAATATCCATGTAAAAATGTATTGACAACACAAGTTTTTCCCAATCCTAATTTCGCGACACACGGCAACAGAATGTTGAGCTGATGAATATGAGCGGACCATGTGCGAACAACATAAAATATGCTGTTGCAATATCCTATAACTATATTTTAGTAATTCAAACTTGGTTACCGATTACAAATTAAAGATTATTCAAAAGTTGCAAAACATCAATAAGACTTTTTTTGATTTCAGCTGTATTAAATATCATAATCTCTAATCGCGATTGTTAAATGAGTTTATCAAAGCTGATCTTAATTAGAGTATTATCATCATCCATTGAGGTAACTAGACATAACAACAGTATTAGCATTGTTATCTCACTTATTATTCGTCGTATGTCGGCGGTTCCCAATGATAGTAACACACTTTTCCTCCTCGGTTCATTTTGCTTGCACTAGTCTCTACTGTATTCATATATCGAAATATTATCATACTTATTCTCATTTTGTTGAAACGTAACCAACTTGATTTTATTAGTGGAATAATAAATCTTCTGAATTTGTTTAGCTGCAAGATCGTTTCTTGACATCGCATTAATGAGACCGGGATCAACTATCAAAAGTACCCTCTCAGTTTTATATGGTGTCTTATCATAATATATTTTATAATCATGATTTAGATGGAATATATACTGCGGTATCCATAAATAAAACGCATCACCTATTACACTAACTCTGTTGTGGTTATTATTATGAATAGTCCTTTCATTAATATCCTCTAAATATTTTACCAAAAATGCTGCTGCTTTGAAATAAGCGAAATTAACATTTGTTGTTACCAACATAGTACTACTGAATAGACCTACCATGCATATTACCGTAGTTATGATAAATGGAAATTGGATTTTTTGAATTTCTTTTATGGTAATTTTGTTCGATAGGTCTTCGATCAATACTCCAGCCGCAATGCAAAAAGATGGTATTAATGGAATTAGATGATATAATGATACATATCCTATGAAGTAGAGGAAAATCATCAATGGAGAAGCCCACAGGACAGGTAGGAAATTCTTTTTTATGGTCGCAAAAAATATGCCTGCAATCCCAATTACTAATAAAATCGGATCATTTTCAAAAAAGAGATAAATCGAGTTGAATAATGGCTGACTTTCTCTATGAGTCTGCCATAAAATACCATTTGTGAAGAAATTTAAAGTACCAACCGATATACTGTAGGCGGGCCAAATTAATGGTATTAATATTACAGGAATGAACCACAGACAAAGTGACCTTATGGTGTATCTATCATGATTTTGTTTACAATTAGCAAAGATCACTACCGGAATCATTGTGAATGCTGGGACTTTTGTAAATATCGCAAGTCCCATGAAAATACCTGATGACAATATTGTTATAATGCTTATTTTGTTTCCATTTCTATGGTTATTTTCGTAATTTCGTGCATATATTGCAAATAACAGTGATAATAAGAATAAAGTAAGCTCTATGCTGTCAAGCAATATCCACCTTAAAATGAAGGTAGATGGCATTGCAGCAAAAAAAACAGATGATATTAGCGCAATCCGTCTATTATACCAATATTCAGATATCTTATAGATAAGAAAAGTGTCAACAACAGCGAGTGTTCCCATTAAAACTCGCGGAATAAAATAAAGCATCTCAATCATATGCGTTAGGTCACCACCGGCTGCAGTAATGAATAGAGCAGGATAACCTATAATCTGAAATACTCCTGATAAAAATAATTGTCCAAAGTATGGATGATCATAAAACGTTAATTCTTCTTGTGGACCTTGATAATTTAACACGTGCATTGCTCTTCGCATATAGATGCCCTCATCGAAGTATAGAGCCGGAAATCCTGTAGGGTTCCAAAAATGAGTAAACGCAGATAATAGTAGAGGTATACACAAAAAGAATATGCATATGCGACGTTTACTTTGAATAATCAATTATTGTATATGATTCCGATCAATTACTAATATAATAAAAATGATGGCAAGAGAGACATGATCCCACATATCATAGGAAATGAACTTTAATTAATTAAAATAACAAAGCAGGCCATATCTTCATAGTTTATCATTCTCGTTCTTGATAGAATCTTTTGGATCTATTGTGACAGCACTGTGGGAGTCACAACTATTATCATCTAAATGATCTACAGGGGTAGGTGTTGTATTAGTAGAGACCATTTTTGAATTTGTTACTACCGCTTGGAGTCTTCGAGTTATTTTACCTTCCATATACATGATGACAACTATATAGATTCCCAGCCAAGGGAGAAACATGATTTCACCAGCAACAGAATGAAATGATTCCCATTCTCTAACATTAGTTGTTATTGTCAATGCAAACATAGATAATGAAATTATACGGATTAAATTTACTGTTGCTGTTCCTATTGTACCAATCAAAAAATACATGATTTTCCTTTGAATAGGAATACGCAATTTAAAGAGGAAAGCAAGCATCACTAGTGTATAGATAATCATACTATGAACACCTGCCGAAGGCCAAAATACCTGCAACGCAAATGGTCCATGCAAACCATTCAAAAACAATAGATTACCTTTGGCAATCGCAGGCATACCTGGCCCTAGGTTGATTATGTGATTATCGATAAATGTTATTACAGTCTGATCTATTTGTAGATAACCTGGTACAATTAGTTGGAGAGGACCAAGGCTGTCGTAAGGAAAAAATGCGTCAAGTGATAGAATTGCTGCACTTCCGATTAAATAGATAGCTCCTGCAGGAGCTATCTTGTACCATCTTTTTCCAAACAATACTCCTAGTGATGAGCCTACATACAGTCCCATTACAACGAAGTCCCACATCCATTTCCAGCTATCCACTAGTTGAACATTATATAAGTGTGCAGCAGAAATAATTGAATCTCGCAGACCAAATGGTAATGATATGAAATATCCTAGTGTAATTGCTGACAAACCAATTACTATGCATATTTTTCTGCTGCTGATTTTATAATGGGTACCAAACAGCTCCGCTGCTATGAAGACCATTGCAAAGAGAAAGCCACCGCGTCCTTGATTCCAAGAGAGGCTAAAAGTATCAGGATATACTAAAACGGTGAAAAGAATAGGAAAACTAAGGATTGCTATAATAGCTAAACTTGAATTGAACATGTATTTGTTTGTAGCAATATCATCATACCAGGACCTGCCACTTTCAGAAAGAGCCTGTTTTCCTCTTTTCTTGCCGAACAAGCGCATGTTGTAGGCTCTGCTCAAAGATAAAAATGTATATTAAATTTTATTAGTGACACGGAAATTTTTGGTCTCATAATTCAATTGGTTAATAGGTCTTTTAGCGCGTCATTTACTCGCCTGCTCCGGGAATATATGTTTCAGTTATATCATGGCCTTATGCTATTGTGAAAAACTTTTTTATAACATTTATAGAGGATAAATAATTGTTATTCTATTTAATTATCATTCAATTTTATCACTCAATTTTAAACAAGTTCTTTCAATAATAAGCGTTGTCACAATTAAAGTATCCGATTGCTTAAGAATAATATGAATGCACCAAACTGGTAGTGATTTAATTAACTCAGCTAGAAATTGACGAATGCATTGATTGGATAAGACATTCTATAGATATCAATAGAAACTTTAGCTACAATTATGCATCGGCAGAAGATTGGGAATTTGTTGTTTGCGGTGCCAGAGATTATCACATAAATGTTAATTCACTTAGGAAAATAGAGAGAACTACAGGTATGATTCTGATACAGATAAAATCAAGTGGAGGAGTCGCAGAATTATGGTTTGGCAGAAGAATAGAGATAGTTCTGCACAAAAACAAAAATGATAAAAATCTTCGAAACAGGGTTCTTTAAACGATCGTCGTGCTGACAAAAATTATATAAGAAAGGGCTGTAAAACAAGGTTCTTAATTTTCGTGTATATTCAAGTTAGCGGTGCATATATTCAATCTAGTCTTTAAAACTGTCTGCACACAAAATAGATAATACAAGAAATTCTCATTATCTTGACATGCTAGTGTACTGACATATTGTTAGCTCTTGCCAGAACCCCTAGTATTAGTGGCAGAGGGTTTGGTAGTGCTGTTAGCAACACCAGCAGCACTACCAATGGTGAACTTAGCCTTCATGAATGGATGTATAGTACAAAAGTAATCATATTCGTTGCCGCTTAGCTTCGTAGTGTCAAGTGTAAAAACGCCTTTTGATTTGATGATGGACGAATCAAAGGATTTGCCTGTATCTGCAGCGCTGGTCACGGTATGTGGAACATTATCATTGTTGGTCCACTGTATTCCTGCTCCTTTTTTGACATTAAGACTTTTAGGATCAAAATTAGGGTTACCTTGAGCAGATGCGCCAGGAAGGATACTTACTTTTACTATCTGAGATAGATTTGGTGGTGGTTGATTTGCTGTAGTACCAGAAGAAGAGGCTTTAGTTGAGTTTGCACCTGCATTAGTTTGTGAGGTAGATGCCTTAGGGGCAGCTAAGCCAAATAAATAGAAACTAGCGCCTCCTACCACAGCAGCTCCAATAAAAATAACGGCAAGTGCTTTTATATACGGTGTTCTTTTATATGATGCAACTGATAGAACCGCGGCTGGAATAGAAATTAGAATCATCAATCCAATATATGCGAATATACTGGGAACTTGCGAACTTGCAGTTACAGCAGCAGCGACACCAAATGATACAAGAAAGCCCAGTGTAATGAAAGTAGCAGATTTTGCTCGCCCTGTTGATGGAAAACCATCTTTGAATAAACCGGCAGCAAGGAAAATCATTCCTATGAACATGGTTAAAAGTGAAACTGCATGCATTCCTTCTACAAAGGTCTTGGCTATTCCAGCAAGTGAAATTCCGACCCCTACAATGCCTATTGAAGTAAGCCCTATTCCAGGTGTGAGCAAATCCCAGTCAGTCATATGTCAGATAGCTTGAAGGTTTTGATATAATTAATCTTTTCTCACTGATATAATCAAATTATGATCCGCTTCGAAATCCAATCGCAGATATGTTATATCGTATGCCAATATGGCAGAATTGACCAAATTATGTCAAACTAATGTTACCCGAATTTACATATTGATTCGGTCTAAATTTATCATGAAATTTGTATTAGAATCAATGGCGGAGATTCTGCAAAAAGCATTGTGTTCAGAATCATACCCGCTCGTGGTTCCAGTATTTGTTGTAGCAGGACAGGTTTTGTACTGTTAAATTCTAATGATTTAGCAATTTGAATATTGTTAAATGAGTATTAATTTCCTTTTTGCTCATCATATTCCATTTTCTCCACCCTGTTTGTACTCATCTGATCTGACCCATTTCCGTTTCTTCATCAGATAATACAGATAAAGAATAAGATTAACAGACTATATAATAACTCATAATATGGTAGATAGGGTTATTCTAAATTCAATACAATATAACAATTTAGTATCTTTGGCAAAAAATACCTTGCCCAATGAATCATGTGCCATTTTAGTAGGTAAGACTTCTGAAAAAGATGTGTATATTATTAATTCAATCTCTATGAGAAATTCCGATTCATCAAGGATTACTTTCAGTATCGATCCTCAGCAACTTATTGAGATATATCAAACGGTTGAAAAGCAGAACATGCACGTGGTTGGTATTTTTCATTCACACCCTGCTGAACCAATGCCATCTTCTATAGACAAGAAATTTATGGAGATTAACCCAGTGGTATGGATTATCTATTCTACAGTCACAGACGAGTCCAGAGCATATATATTTGAAGAAAAATTAGTAGAAGTACAAATGCATATTGCAAATAGTTTTTAGAACGTGCAGTAATCGAGAATTGTTTTTCTATATATGAGTCATCATAACTATTAGAATTGCAATAATTTTAATTGTTCCTATTGCCTAGTTTTTGTCCAATATGGAGAATCGGAAACAGTTAGTCAACACCGTAGAACCAGAGGTCTATCACTGAAAGCTATTCTAAAGGCTGCAATGTAAACCATGTGTAGCGTGACCTTTAGAAAATATTAAATCCAACCGTAAGCGATCGCAGAATTATTGGCTGATTGGAGATCTTCTATATTTCAAATAATTCCTACACTTATAGGAAGTGGTCTTACGCTATTTGTTTTCAATAATCTTGTTGCTGATATCAATCAGCCTCATGTATTTTTGGATGTGCAACAATATGATGGTAGCATAAATAACAATAATAACAAAAGCAGCTACAATAATCAAATAAAATTTCACAACGTGGCAATAAATGATGGTAGGTCACCTGCTACCAACCTAAGGCTAACAATATCCTATCCTAATTATAATATCAGCAGCTACCAAACTTCTTTTCAAAGCGAAAATGTGACATTTTCGTATATTAATTCTACATTGGTAGCACAGCTAAAGAGACTTGCTGCAGGTTCTGCTGTGGCTATAGATACTGTTGGAAGATGCATAAGTAAATACACACCTCCTGTTGTAGAATCAGCATCTGTAATACGGACCTGTGCTCCCAATTACGTTGTTACTGCTTCCTACGATCAGGGAAGTGCATTTAAATCAAATATAGAATCTCCAGTTCTCACAGCTTCGACATTTCTTAATGAACATACAAGAAACCAAGTGATAATACTAGCAACAACATTCGCTATTGCTTCTTTTGTTATAGCTTTGTCACTTAAAAGAATCAGACGTTTCAAGAGGAGACTTGGATTATCTACCTTTGTGTTCAACATACTCAAAGAAATTGTGTCTATTAGGGACCACCTTAAGCAAAATATGTTATCACAGAAGATATTTCATCTTGAACCGTGGTTATCCAAGGATCAAGATGATAGACGCCATGTATTTGACGACTACGCCGACTATAAGCTCATTGATAACTTTTACAAAAGACTAAAGCAACGAGATAATGATCTTTCAGATAAAAACATTGATCGTGAAGAATTAAAGAGACATAACAATGAGTGCCTTATCTTAGCTGCAAATACTATTGAGAAAATAAATTGGACTGATTATCAAGACGTAGAGGATAGAAAATATTATTACCCATTGACAAGTATAATGACCATTCCTTGTGCACTGATAGTATTTGTTGCATTTGAGGCTTACAAAGTTCCATTTGTGCTTTTTCTTTTAGGATTACCTAACCAATACCACGTAGTAGTATATTATATCTTTACAATATTTGCTAGAACACTCGTTTCATTTATTCTAGCAAGGGAAATAATAAACTTTCAAACCTCATTTTCTTACGAGATAGGGGCTGATAATAATTTTCTTTCTTATTATACCTTGTCAAGGAAGGAGCAAATTAAATTACTTGTATTGTCATTTGTTCTAGTAGGGGCACCAATACTGGCAGTTTTACATGGTTTTCAATCTACCATACGAGAGTTTGAGTTCCCCATGTATGGTGAAATAGTAATAGGAGTACTAGTTGATGTTACCAGGTTTTCCATACTGGTATTTCTAGTACCAGAATTCATCATGAAAAGACAGCTGAAAATAAAGATGCATTGACATATATCCGCGTAGATAGCATCTGTTTGCTTAGACACTTTCACATGTATGTTCAAAGAAACAAAATGATAAGCTAACTATTCCATTATACGTATTAAGCATGAAAATGGAACACCTCATTAAAACCATGAATATTCGTTATCAAGATAATCGTAGATGGTCTACGTCATGGTTCAAATTCCATTTCTAAGTTTGTTGTGTTTCAAATCAATAATGCAGTTTGGTCAATGTGATGGCCTACCTAGTTTCATGATAGGTTATCCTCGAGGATGCTGAATAATATGGTCTTTAAAGATGATTTGCTCGCTCGACTTTATCCAAGCAAACATTTCCAGTAGTTGATGTTACCGTGTCAATAAACATCTTTTTTATTGATTCATATAGAATTTTTTATACATGCTGTTACGGGCTAATTCGTTCTGTATCTCTTGGATAAAGCACTACATCTCGTATATTCTGTGAATTCAGTAATACCATCATTAATCTATCGAATCCTAGACCGCAGCCTGAATGTGGAGGCATTCCCCAATTAAAAGCTTCTAAATGTTCCGAGAAGTCTATTGGGTCTAATCCTTGTTTTACTAGTCTTGCACGCAACTTTAAAGAATCATGTTGTCTTCTACCTCCAGAGACTAACTCTAAATAACCATATTGTAAGTCAAAGGATTTTGATATTCTTGGATCATCTTCATTTTCATATATATAGAATGGCTTTAAACTGGTTGGCCAATCAGTAATAAAGTAGAAACCTGGATGGATTGCGCCAAGCTTCCTAAGTGACGCATCTGATAAATCATCTCCAAATTTCAACTCTTCACCTTCTCTGACAAGTTCCTTTAAACACTGTTCGTACGTTAGTCTATCTATACTAGATTCATAAATCGGAATTGCAATTTGGTCACTAGCAACTGATTCAAGCTCAGATTTGCAGTTCTTACGTAGTTCCGAGATGATATTTCTTATGACTTCCTCTACGATGTCCATTATATCTTCGTAATCAAGAAATGCCGCCTCTAAATCAACGCTGATAAATTCATTCAGATGCCTCACAGTATGTGAGTTCTCTGCTCTAAAGTACGGACCGATCTCAAAGACCCTGTCTAGTGCCAATATTAATTGTTCTTTATATAATTGAGGACTCTGTGCCAAATATGCTTTTTTTTTAAAATATGGAAAGCCAAACAAATTTGATCCACCTTCACTTGCGCTGCCTATAATCTTAGGGGTATGTACCTCAATGAAATCTTTTGACGATAAAGTTTTCCGGATAATGTGAAGTGCCATTGATCTAACACGGAAGATTGCAGCGATTCTTGGATTTCTCAGATCGAGTGCTCGTGAATCCAGACGTTTATCGTTTGCTGATTCAACTCTTCCTGTGGGGTCTATTGGTAAAGGATGAACTGCTCTAGAAAGAACAATTAGTTCTTGTACTTTGACCTCCACAGAAAAACCTTTGGCTTTACCTTTTTGAACTAATCCTGAGACAATAACCGCACTCTGTCTTGGAATATTTTTTAGCAGTTGCAAGTTATCATCATCGTTTGCTATTACTTGAACCGAACCGGTTACATCTCTAATTATTGCAAATGCAAGTTTACCAATATCTCTAGTATCTTCTACCCAACCTCCTATTCTTACTTTTTGACCAAGTAAATTCTCGTTGATTTGATTCGCAAAATGAGATCTATGAATATCAAATGTCATACTACTATTAGCCATCCACGATTATTGTTATTAGAATTCTACAAGTAATTCAATATTTCTGATCTCTTTAGCAATTTTTTTTATCTTTTCGATCGTATCTTTAGATTCCGAATTGTTACTATTAGCGGCTACTTGCACTCTAGTTAGTTTACTTCCATCAGGCAGCCAAATCAAGTTAACTGTGAGTACCCTCATAGGGAAAAAAAGATTTTCAATGAACCTTTTGTCAGTTGCTTCTGCTTCTACGAACCAAACTTTACTTTGAAACTCATTTTCAAATTTGGTAGAAAGCATGGCATTTGATCTCAGAACACTAATATCAGGACCACGAAGAATCAAAACGAAATCTCCGTTTACTTTAGCAGCCCCCATCATGGTAAATTTATTGACATCTTGATTGCGGTCCGCTAACTTAGTTAATTTTATCGCTCCTTCAACGTCTGCCTGCTTAAGCTGGCCTAATCTTAGTTTAGATTCACATTTTGCACATAGTATGCCAGTTTTTGCATCAAACGTACAGATAGGGATTTTCAATAATTACCACTTAGAAGGTCTGATTATGTCTATAATGTAATATCAATGCATATATAATTCATGCCATTTGTTTATTATATTGTTTCTTATTTAAAATTCCCAAAGCTTACCATTAATTCTTCATTTTATTATTTGACTCTTCATGTCCTCCGGTATCAAATATAGCTAGTCTTAACTGTTAGTATAGTGACGATTGATTGGGATATAATTATGCATCTTTAACCGTTTTAACTCTTGTTGCTCTCCTAGAGCGTCTATTGAATATCATTAAGACTAATTTGGCAGCAGACTCATTGTTTTGCAGGCGGTTTGCTTTCATTTACTTGCTTGTTTATTGCTTCTGCCATGAAGTGGTTACTAACGTTAACCTTGACATCCTGAATTGATTGTAGTTTATAGATATTATCTCTAACATCTTGTGCAATTTTAAAACCGAATACTGCTGGACAAAACGGACTTGTCAGATGTAAATCGATATTTACTTTTCCATCATTGAGATCTACTTTATCTACTAATTCTAATTCCATTATTGAGACGCCGATCTCTGGATCTACAATCTTAGTTAATTCATCAAATATTTGCTTACGAACCTGTTGGGTATCTTGGCTCATTATTGTTAATTATTAAATTTGTATGATCCTATTTAACCATTATAATACCAGAACCAAATAATAATAATAATAATAATAAAGGAAAGGGGAGGAGGGAAAATAAAAAATAGTTATTGATATGAGATATTAATGGTACTCTCGCTTGGTCAGCTAGTGTATGCACAGATAAAATCTTAAAATAAAGCGCTCTGATTGCAGTAACTGTGTACCGCTCAAGGTCAGGAACCAAGCTTGATGAAAATGCATTCAACTTTATGACCTCAATTAATGAGGATTATGCGATATTATATTATGACATACTGGGTAGTGAAGCCCACTCTATAATGTTATACGAAATTGGCTTTTTGACACTAGCTGATTTGAAGAAAATTTTGCATGGATTGGAAGAAGTAAAAAGGAATCCCGATGTTCTATCTACTGATAGCTATGAGGATATTCATGAGGCGCTTGAAGCATTCATCATACAAAAGGCAGGAAATAGATCAGGGGGAAAAATGCATACCGGACGGTCCAGGAACGATCAGGTGGTACTTGATATTCATATGAAAATACGAGAGGATATTAACAATATTTGCACTGTAATTATTGATTTAATTGATTCATTGTTGAAAAAAGCAGCTGAAAATATAGAAACCATAATGCCTATGTATACGCATTTACAGCAAGCACAGATTGGAACTTTCAGTCATTTTCTTTTGTCTTATGTGGATGCTCTATTCAGAGACATGGATAGGCTCATTATTGCCTATGGAAGAGTCAACAGATCAACTTTAGGAGCGTGTGCTGTTGGTGGAACAAGCATTAATATTGATAGAAAGAAAACTGCTGATCTACTAGGTTTCCATGGGATAGTAATAAACTCTATTGATGCGACCCATTCACGTGATACGCTCATAGAGTTTGCTACAGCGCTTTGTATCTTAATAACCACATTTGCCAGAATTGCCGAGGATATTATAATATGGTCCACAGTTGAATTTGGCTATATTGACATTTCTGATAAATACAGTTCGACATCTAGTGCAATGCCACAAAAAAAGAACCCCGATACTATGGAATTAGTAAGAGCAAAGGCCGCAACAGCAATAGGCAATATTATAACAATGTTCTCCATAGTGAGATCCCTGCCATCTGGCTACAGCAGAGATCTGCAGGATTTGAAACCTGTGTTATGGCGAACATCATCTGTAGCTCTCGAATCAACAAAAATAATGAATAGTGTGATAAAATCTATAAAAGTACACAAAGAGAGGATGAAAGAAGTGGCAGATAACAGTTACGCTATTTCACTGGATATAGCAGAACAACTTGTCATGAGAAAAGGGATACCTTTCCGTTCTGCTCACAAGGTTATCGGAGCTCTTGTTGAAACAGCTGCAAATAAGAATAATATTGCATTGAAAATGTTGCGGAAAGAAGATGTAGAGGCTGCATTAAAAAAAATTGAATCAGATCTTCAACCAGATGAAGTGACGCAGATTATAAGGGATATGACTCCAAATAAAGCTCTTGAGTTACGAGGTTCGCTTGGATCGCCTAATCCAAAACAACAACAGGATATGATCAGCTCAGCCTATAACAAGTTATCAGTATACATGGAAGAACTGTCAAAACGAAAGACAGATATCAAAGCTGCATTTGACAACCTCTCAAAGGGCGTCAATAGATATTTGAACAGTTAAGTGTATATTAACATATATTTGGACATCAATAGGAAGTCTCAAAAAAGCCATCTATAATCAGACGATATTTATTTTTGAAACTGTCATTCATATGGTCTAGCTGGTAATATTCATATAATTGAATTAAATTATATTCAATCATTATTCTGCCGATACTGCATACTGCACGGCTTTTTGGTAATATAATTTTGGATAATGCCAATTGGTCACTAGATATATTATTACAAAGGTAGTCCATCAGGAATTATGAATAGGGAGATGTCAGAAATGTAGCCCGGCCCAGATTCGAACTGGGGTCAAAGGCTCCAAAGGCCTCTATGCTTGGCCACTACATT
Organism: Nitrososphaeraceae archaeon; assembly: GCA_035252175.1. Taxonomy (GTDB): domain Archaea; phylum Thermoproteota; class Nitrososphaeria; order Nitrososphaerales; family Nitrososphaeraceae; genus JAFAQB01. The sequence goes on along the minus strand of DATFDI010000010.1, from coordinate 21,721 downwards.
CGGCAGAAATCTTATTCCTCTACCGGGCTTCCACGGGCATATTCTGTACGTCATACTATCTTTATAATCTTACTCAGGTTGCTTCAGAAAAGAAATTATTTTTTCGACTGGATCATCCATCTTATCAAGAATGTGTTTAGCGTTACTTTTTTGTTTTTGAGCATAGCTCTTTTCGGTAACCATTTTCTGTGTTAATTTAATAAGAGTCCTAGATGAACTTGCCTTTTGTACCAAACCCGCAGAAATGAGATATTTTTCAACATAAAAACTGATTGGAGCAATAGAAATAGTGGGTTTTCCAAGAAGAGAGGCCTCAGCCGTCATCGTTCCGCCAGCACCAATGAATACATCAGCTAATGAAATTAGAGATGTTCCATCAAATGCATGCTTTACAACGCGTGCTTTTCCTTTATACCTCTTTGTAGTTTCAATTATCTGATCTTGATATCTACAGAGTATAATTAAATTGACTAATTCAGACAAATTGTTGACAAGTGCATCAATCATAGAAATTGTACTTTCAACCTTTTTATCAGCAATATATGAAGCCTTTGCTTCCTCTATTCTGATCAAAACAGTTTTTTTGCTACTATCAAGATCTAAGTTATCAATCTCAATGTTCTCGTGGGAGATGGGATTTCGCTTGATCCATGCAACAGGGTCCAATGCTCGATATTTTGTTATGTCGCGTTTTGAAATTCCAAATCCAATCCAGGCAGAATACGGAATAACCCAAGGGCAGAATAGATGATTCATAAGGGGAATTGTAAGTTTTGCAACAGACTCAGCATGGGGAGAGTCGTTTATGCCAATATGTCTTATTCCCAATCCAAATGCAACTCTTGAGCCTTCTGGCGATGAAAATGTTACAGCTGTATCTGGTTCAAATTCCTTTATTATATGTGCAAGTTTAAAGGTTCTATTTGCACTTTCATACAGCTTTTTATATTTTCCACCTCCGCCGTGTCTTCCAACGATTTTCAATTCTAGATGTTTGATTTTTGCTAGTTCAATTGCTTCCCTATACTCCCTAGATGTGCATAGTAGTTCATGCCCTTCGTCGTGTAACAAGTCTATAATAGGTTTAAAAAACATAACTTGTTTTGGTGTCAGAATATCAAACCAGAATCTCAAGATAGTTATGTAAGCATATCATGATGGAAAAAACTTTTCTTTAACCAAGATTTAGATAGCGTGAGGACAGATCATAGAGATGCTTAGAATAGAGGAGGCTAAATACCAGCTTTGAGTTCTGGACTGCCATCATCGACCGCTACAGCTGTATACGGATTAAGCACAGAAGGATATCATATAGCGTCCTCGATAGCACTCAAAGGTTCAAAAGTTTCATTAATTGACGAGTCAGCAAGAATGGCAATAAGATTGAAGCCAGATATTGCACGGACATACCCTAATGTCAGATCGTTAATAGAAGATGAACCTTTACTTGCTCTTGAGCCAATTGATATCGCAATTAGTGATGCATCGCACATCTTTTTTGCTCCAAGAATTAGAAAGGTCGGACAAGATGTAAAGAGTGATGTTACATCAAAGTTTCGAGATGCAATTGGTGCATTGAAAAAGGGAACATCTGTGATATATAGTTTGCCTACAGGAATAGGTGGCAATAACGAAAACATCGCATTGATAGAACACATAACTGGCCTATCGGTGGGAAAGGATGTTTTCTATTACTATATGCCAATAAACGGCCCAGAGAATTTATCATCTGCGTCTGAAATGCTTGTGGGTTCTTTCAAATCGAAGCCGGACTCACAGATGTCAAATATGCTTTATGAGCAGGATGCTATATACAAGCTAAATTTTGTTGATATAATGTCTGCTGAGATTATCTATTCCATTAAAACATTAAGGCATTATACTAGCATGGCTAGTGTTTTAGAAGTCTGTAAGCAGATTAAAAGCAACGATGCAAGTAGCAGATTAACACATGATGCATTCAGGGATATCTATATAGACGATATAGCAAATGGCTTGTACGATCTTAGGGCCATAGGGTCTTCCCTCGGTGGAGCTGGGCCATTAATGTATCTTGTTAATGGCACGATCAAGAGTATAGAAGGCTACATCAAACATGTTCTAGATGAAATCCGAAGCTTGTTAAAGAAACGCGATTTGAAAGCTAGTCGCACAAAGGTATCTATTGCGTGGACGCTAGATCCTAATGAGATGAGAGGTGACAAGATAGAGTTACTCTCTTCACTCGAAACAAAATTGAAAGACTATATAGGCGATGTTGAGTCTCAGCAAAGTGCAAATTTCAATTTATATCCTACAGATAAAACCATGATTATTATAGCATGTACCAGAAACGACGCTATGAGAATCTTATCTAAAGATAAACAAACCTTGGAATACATATTGATGAAGGCAAATCCCATATGTGAGACTATAGGTTGACATTAAAATAGTTGTGCAATAATCATGTCTTTTTAGTAAAAAGTTGTATCTAGGTTAATGAAAACATTTTGTCCCATGTAGATAGGTAGGAGCATAATGCATTGGAATCTTCTATCCGTGCATTTCACCAATTTTTACGTGCAATTAGAAAGTCAAGGAGAGGTCCCAATTGTTAATTATCCTTGGATTTCAGTTTCGTCTTTACATTTGACTGGTTGTTGCAATGAATGTTACATAATTGACCTTATTAGCATTAGAAATCTTGCTTAGTCAACTATAAGATCTGTTCTCTAGACATGCCATGGTTTACCTCCATTTATAACCTTGGATGGTATTCTATTATGCCATCTATGAAGGAAATTAATATCCTTTTGCTTTTCACGAAGTTCGTCTGGCAATAAGATTGGTATCTCATCAATAATTGGGTAGAAACGGGAACATTTGTTACAAAATAAAATGCCATCTGTGATAATAGCATCTTTATTATCCTTATTAGTTTTTACATTAATCTCAAACAGCTCTAATGGATAATGTTTATCTATAGGGCATGCGAGTAATTCAAGCATAGATTTTCTCATATAATTAGTTCAAATCCAGATATATTGGAGACCCAGTATCATTAGATAAAAGTGCTGCTTCTGCCACCTTGGTAACATTGGTGGCATCAAGGGCTGATATCACTGGTTTGCTAATCTTTCCATCTATAGCGTCCAAGAAACTCTTCAGCTCTAATGCGAGAGGCTCATAATACTGTTTCCGACGAGGAATAATTGTAGCTTCCCCATGATCAACCTTAATTTCCTGAGTAATAAAATCGCCAGTAATTAATGCATCGGTACACACGGCGGTGAATCTTCTGACCTTGTTAGGAGTAATCCAATTTGATGCAATAATTGCTACTTTTTGATCTTCGAATCCAAGCATAATAGTTGCAAAGTCTTCATATAGATGAAATTTCTTGCCAGCTCGAGCAAAAATAACATGCGGTCTTGAATTGAATAGAAACATCGCAGTATCGATATCGTGAACCGATGTATCATAAATTATACCAACATCCTTAATATGCAATGGCATTCTATTTTCACGATGAAATTCCAACATTAATAAATCGCCGTATGTCTTGCTTTCGATAATTCGCTTTATGTCCTGAACTGCAGGATTAAACCTTTCTATATAGCCAGACGTTAAAATGAGTTTTTTCTTTTCTGATACAGCCATCATCTCTTCACACTCTCTAGAAGAAAAGGATAATGGCTTTTCAACAAAAACATTAATTCCCATTTCCATTATTTTCTTTGCTATTGCGAAATGGGTTTTCGTAGGAGTACAGACAAGACACGCATCTAATTTTTTTTCGTTATAGAGCATCTCATCAATAGAGTGATATGATCTTACGTTATACTTGTTAGCTATTTCTTTAGATAGGTTCTGATTCATATCACAGATAGCTATTAGAACACCTAGATCATGAAGAATCCTCGCATGGTTCTTTCCCCATCCACCAACGCCTATTATGGCTAGTCTGAGGTTAGGTTCTATGTGTGCCATACCGGAGTTAACCAATGCAGATATTCCTTAACGTCTCCACATACAATTTTGGTGTACGTGTCACGAATTTCTCTAGTCACTGGCCCTTCTCGTCCATTACCTATTTGAATGCCATCAATATTTGTGATAGCAATAATCTCAGCCGCAGTACCGGTTAGAAATAACTCATCTGCAATGTATAATTCTGTCCTTGCGATTGGACGCTCTGCTATCGTATATCCTAAATCTCTTGCAATGGCCATAGTAGAATCTCGTGTGATACCTTCCAATGCCGAATCTGCAGTGAATGGTGTATAAATTTTGTTATTTCTAACCATGAATATATTTTCCCCAGATGCCTCGCTAACATTTCCTTCCTTATCCAACAAAATCGATTCGTCATATCCGTTGCGTCTGCTTTCTTGTATAGCAAGTATGGAATTAAGATAATTTCCAGCTGCTTTTGCCATGGGCGGAGTTGCGATATCATGAATTCTACGCCAAGAAGAGACAGATGCTTTGATTCCTTCGCCTTTGAAATACTTGGTAAATGGAAAGACTATAATCACTGTGTGAGTAGGTGAGTCTCTCGTGACATTAAGATCAATGCCATGCTGCCCTACAAATGTTAATGGTCGTATATAGCATGACTCTCTAAGATTGATCCTTTTGATTAAATCAACTGTAGCTTGGCATAATTCTTTTATTGAGTAATCTAAAGCAAACGAATAGATTTTTGCAGAACGGTGAAGTCTTTCCATGTGCTCTTTTAATCTAAATACATAAAGATTATTCTTTGCTGGGTACGCGCGTATACCTTCGAAGACAGATGTTCCATAATGTAAAACATGACTTGTAACAGGAGTTGTTGCTTCCTCCCATTTTACGAATTTGCCATCAAACCAGATAAATTCTGCGCCCTTAATCTTCATTTAAATGCAGTCACTTTATGGCTTATAAAAAGCTTGTAAACTAAAATAAAAACCCATTTTTAGGAAATTTTGTTCCCATTATCCTTATTGTTAGATCTGGAGATTTAGCAAATTCCTGTATTATATACCAATTGTCTTTTATTATATTAACAACTTTTTTTGGTACTTTGTCCTGCCAAGCGAGTATTTCTTGTGTTAGTCTTTCTTTTGAGTTTTCTTGAGTCACTTGAGTGTAGAGCATTTCTTTCACACTAGAAGAGGAAAAACTCAGTCGCTTTCCGCCAACGGGATGAAGTCTATATATACTTAATACAATTCTCTCTATCCTATCCCCACTGTATGAGACGAATGTTTCTTCCTTAACACTTCTTAATATCTGTCTTCGTAAGATCCATGAGTATGGAGAAATTAAAGGTGGCACGTATTTTATAAACGGGGAAAAGAATGCATAGTCTGGCAAGACTATAACTCTATCGTTATTGGTAAACACAGCCTCTATCATTGCTTTTCTAACATGGTAGGGAAAAGGGAAGCTTTTCGTGTTAATTTCTGTGTTCTCTTTAAGAAATCTTACAGGAAAGACATATACATTATCACAGTCTCTAAGTAAAAAAGATATGATATTCTCATGTGCAATTGTTAACGGGCTTAGGTGTCCAAGATATATAGCGGCCTGTCTTGCCATCTTTAGATCAAAAATTAAGCTATATACACATAACAAAAAGTATCTGAGAGCCCTTATGAGCTTCTCTTTATTTCGATTTCAATCGTAGAAACGTTTCGTGTTCTACCATCTTCTGATTGAACAGTCTCGGAACCGATTCTTACATCACCTATCTTATATCCTGCATTCTCCATTCTTTTTAAGATAATCTGTGATACATCTACTGCTCTTCCGATGCTTAAACCTCTTGCCTTAATTGTCACAGAGGGCTGATTAGCCAGTTGAATGAGTGTTGATGTAACATAGGCCATCAGAGGTTTCTTTCCTATGTATATAGCATCATGGGTCCCTTCTTTCTGTACTTGTTGATTCTGTTGTGGTTGTGCTTCCGACATAAGAATGTTAATGCTTTAGGATAATTTAAATCTAGAAGATAGCAAGCAGCAAATGTCTAATTGAGGTAACCATATCAAAAGGGCTCTTCGATCAGTTTGCTTTGGTTAAGAAAACTGAATTGGGACTGCTAAATATTACGATAAGCCTATAAAATTCATCTCCATTCGTACAATTTTAGCTTTTATCTTTAAAAGATAGTGAATGACGGCCATTCAAATAATAATAGAGACGTATAATAGATAGATAATGAAATCCGATTACCTTTTGACGGAAAAACAAGACCTTAATTATAAAGCAACTTTGTTTTTGAGAGTCTTAATGGTAATAGCTATCAAAGCCATTAGTTAATAATTAGTATCAGACTAAAAACAAACTGTATATCAAATTTACTTAATATGACTTCGTATCTCAAGTCATTGTATACATCCAGTCGTATTGAGATTTTGAAAAATTTGCAAAGATCGAGCGTATTTGACAAATATCCTATAAATCCCTCAAAAACTGGCGTTTAACCTATATCCAACGATTATGTACATAGATAATGGTTCGATTTGACTGGTGGGGTCGGCCGGATTTGAACCGGCGGCCTCCAGCGCCCGAGGCTGGCATCATACCAAGCTAGACAACGACCCCCCTTGAGATACCATGTCTAACTAGCAAGACATAGATCAATATGATTTATTTGTCTGCTTATCTGTTATCAGCTGATGCAGGTCACATATATTAGCGATATTTTAGAGTCCATAAACCACCATTATAACTGGATTAACCATGTTCAAGCAAAATAGATCGTACAAAATAATTTCATTTAAATGTTGAAACACCGATGATAGATTGCAAAAGAAATCGATCATATATGACGTATTATTACTGAATACCAATAAGCTTTGATAGGAACATAAAGAAAACTACTTAGAAAATCTAAAAGCACAGCTACTACTAATATCCAGTATAAACACTATGAGTACGATGGTTAAAGTTGGCGCCACGAAGGATAGAAAGATTAAAGTCAGTCAAAATCAATCAACAACTTTTCTTTGGGAAGGTGAGAATGTTTTTTCTACTCCTTCGATGATATCAGAAATGGAAGAAACTTGTAGACTTCTTCTAAAAGAGCAATTCATACCAGAAGAACAGTGGGATTCTGTCGGAACATTCGTGGAAATTAAACATTTGGCAGCTACCCCTGTAGGAGCAGACGTTCTTCTCAAAGCTAAAGTATGTTCAGTAAATGGAAGAAGAGTTATGTTTGAAGTTGAGGCATCAGATAATATAGAAAAAGTTGGCGAGGGAAGACATGAACGCACGATAATTGATATAGCTAAGTTTAGAAATCGGTTCGACATGAAGAAGGAAAAGTTAAGAATACAACATAACGTGTAAAACTATAAAAGAGGCATAACAAAACATGTAATATTCTACTAGGTGATAAATGAAATGTCATCAATTCAACAAGCTACAGCTGGCGGAATGCCAGTATTAATCCTAAAAGAAGGAACTAAGGAGAGCAAGGGAAAGGAAGCACAGAAAAACAACATTACCGCAGCCAAACTGATTGCAGAGCTTGTCAAGACTAGTCTAGGTCCTAGAGGTATGGACAAAATGCTGGTAGATACTCTTGGCGATGTTACAATTACAAATGATGGTGCAACTATTTTGAAGGAAATCGATGTTCAACACCCGGCAGCTAAAATGATGGTCGAAGTCGCTAAATCCGTAGATAATGAAGTAGGCGATGGAACCACGTCTTCGGTGGTTTTTGCAGGCTCGTTATTACAGCAAGCCGAAGATTTAGTTAGCAAGGATGTTCATCCGTCCGTGATAGTAGATGGCTATACAGCTGCATCTGAACAGGCTCTCAAATTATTGCAAAAGATCGCAATCAAAGTCGACATAAATGATAAGGAGCGGTTGCAAAAGATTACCAGGACTAGTATGGATTCAAAACTAGTTTCTGAGGACAGCCCTATATTAAGTCAGATTGTAGTTGATGCGGCAAAACAAGTGGTTGAAAGAACTGGAGATAATGATGATTTTAAAGTCGATCTTGACAATATTAAGGTAGAGAAGAAAGCAGGTGGATCCATGGCTGATACAAAGCTGATAAAAGGTATTGTATTAGACAAAGAAGTTGTTCATGCTGGTATGCCAAAGGTAGTTGAAAATGCCAAAATAGCATTGCTTAATTCTGCTCTTGAAATTGAAAAAACTGAAATGAGTGCAGAGATTCGTATCAATGATCCCCAGCAAATGCAAATGTTCCTCAATGAAGAGAACAAGATGCTCAAATCTATGGTTGACAAAGTAGTATCTGCAGGTGCTAATGTAGTATTATGTCAGAAAGGTATTGATGATATAGCACAACATTATTTTGCCAAGGAAGGTATTATGGCAGTAAGACGTGTAAAGGAAAGCGATATGTTCAAGTTGTCGAAGGCTACCGGAGCAAGAATAATAAATAATCTCGACGATTTGACAGATAAAGACCTTGGTTCAGCTAATTTAGTAGAAGAGCGGAAAGTTGAGACAGACAAATGGGTATTCATCGAAGGTTGCAAGAATCCAAAAGCCGTTTCTATACTTATAAGAGGTGGCTCACAGAGAGTAGTAGATGAAGCCGACCGCTCCGTACACGATGCCCTAATGGTAACTAAAGATGTACTTGAAAGGCCTGAAATAGTAGCAGGTGGTGGGGCTCCTGAAGCATATATCGCAAATGAATTGAGGCAGTGGTCAGGAAATATGGAGGGAAGAGCACAATTAGCAGTTCAGAAATTTGCAGATGCACTTGATTCTATTCCATTAGCTCTAGCAGAAAATGCAGGTATGGATCCTATAGACACTATGACAGAATTAAGGGCAAAACAAAGCAAAGGCTCGAAATGGACTGGCGTTGATGTAAGGAACACAGTAGTTGCAGACATGTTCAAGCAAAATGTGTTAGAACCAATTGTAGTCAAGCAACAAATCATAAAGTCTGCCACTGAGGCTGCGTGTATGATACTAAGAATAGATGACGTAATTGCTGCAAGTAAATCTAAAGCTCCCCCAATGCCTCCTGGAGGCGGTATGGGCGGTATGGGCGGTATGGGCGGTATGGACATGGAATAAAATACTAATTCACCTCTTTTTTAAAATCTCTTTTTTTAAAAAATAGCGATTATCAAATGCTTCTCATCGGTATATTATTATGCCATTTTTCTAGTAGACCTATCTTCGGTAATATGGGTACGTGTAATATAGTAGATGAATTAATTTTGTGATATGCTAACATGAAAATGGCTAGAAATAAGGGAACACTCTATTAAGATCTTCCATTTAATTGTAGCAATGGAGTTTGTAGATTGGTTTCCTTATTATCAGAGCATAAGACAGCAATTTGGATATAGTACTCAAAAGGACCAGGAAGCAGCAAATATCCTATCTAAAATGATTAAGAGAAAAGCCTTAGATAAAAAAGTGCTGGAAAGGAAAATTGCATGGAAACGAGTAATAGTCATAGGATCTGGTCCTGGTTTGGAGAGAAATCTTGAATTTATAAAAAGGAATTCAAAGTTAACGAAAATCGTTGCAAATGGAGCAGCTCAGGTTCTAATTGAAAGAAGGATAAAGCCTGATATAGTTGTTACAGATTTAGATGGCAATCCCTCATTTTTACAAAAGGCAGAGAAGATGGGAGCAACAATGGTCATTCATGCTCATGGTGACAACGTAGTAATGCTCAGAAAACTAGTACCAAAATTCAGACATGCAGTTGGATCCACGCAGGTAGCGCCTGTTGAAAAAGTCTATAACTTTGGAGGCTTTACTGACGGTGATAGATGTGTTTTTTTGGCAGAGGAATTTGCTGCTAAAGATATTATCCTTGTAGGAATGGAATTGGGATATCCTATTAACAGAAATTCAACAGGAGTAGTAAAGAATGAGAGATTGAAGAATGAAAAAATGAAGGTGGCCAGAAAGTTATTAGAAATGCTTGCAAAAAGAGGATCCCAGTCAAACCTGTTTGACACGTCCGCAAGACCAATCAAAGGCTTTAAACGTTTCAGAATAGATGAAGAAACACAGATTTAACTTACGAACGTACGAAGGATAATAACTGATAACAAAAAGTAACACGTAGATGCTTTTGAAGCTTAGCAGTAACAGAATAATAATATTGGCAATAGATGCAAAAATCATAATCATTCAGAAGTAGAATATTATCTTGTGCTCTGCAGTCATTATTTATTATCACCATGATCGTAAATATGAAAAATTTTATATTATTTATGTGAAGATGGATTACACATGTCCAGCTATTCAGAAGATGATGTCAGACGTGCTGCCGAAATACGCGAATGGCTTGTCAAGCAAATTTCTGACAAAGAAGATGAAATTGAAAAATTACGTGGTACACTATCACTAGTGGACAATCTACTAAAACGCGGTAGCTTTAAAGCCGCTTCTGCCCTTAGCACTTCTCATACTTTATCACCTATATCCCAGAGTGCAAATATTTCTGGTAAGATATCAGCAACACATATAGATCAGCACGGGAGAGGTAATACTGAAAATGACACTACAGAAAGTGTTCTCCCTGGACAGCAACAGACAGAAGAAATGGAAATCAAAGAATCTAGATCGTTAAATCGGCTTAAAGATAACCTATTGTTGGCACATGTTGAGATATCTAAAAGCAGTGTGGAAATTACTCCTGCAGAGGGAATTAATCTCAACGTCAATACTCCACCTTTCAAGTCATTTTTTCTAAATAGAATTTTGGAAGGCATGAAAACGAAGGATATGGAAAAACTAAGCAATGGACAAATAAAAGAATTGGAGTTACTCAACTATCATATCAAAGAAGATGCCGATGGTTTGATTAAGAGAATTATCATTAATAACTATAGAGAGAATGAACGACTTAATGAGATATTCAATACTTCTGCATGGGTTTTTACAAGGATGATAGAAAAGGTTGGCAGATAAAATATAACATGGACAAGATAGTGGTTCTAGATTTTGGTTCTCAGTATAGCCACTTAATATGTAGAAGGATACGTGAGGGAAATGTATACTGTGAACTTTTACCATATAATACTCCGGCTGACGTAATTAAAGAACTTGATCCTAAGGGAATAATTCTCTCTGGTGGACCTTCAAGTGTATATTCAAACGATTCGCCCAGACCAGACAATAAGATCTTCCAGATGGGGTTTCCAATTTTAGGAATATGTTATGGTCATCAGATAATTGTAAATAATTTCGGAGGCAGGGTCAAAAGAGCAACAGATAGAGAATATGGACATGCTGACTTGATTATTGATGATAAAACCGATCTATTTAATCAGATGAATGATAAAATAAAATGTTGGATGAGTCATGGGGATGCTGTAGAGGAATTACCTCATGGCTTCAAAATATTGGCACATACAAGCAGTTCATTTTCGGCTGCAATAGGTAACCAGAAAATGAAGTTTTATGGACTGCAATTTCATCCAGAAGTAGTGCATACAGACAAGGGGATTCAGGTTTTGAAGAACTTTTCTCATAAGATCAGCAAAGCAAAACCTAGTTGGAATATGAAAAGCTTTGTAGAGCTGACGATCAACAATATTAAGGAGACTGTTAAAAATGACAGAGTGCTTTGTGCAGTAAGTGGAGGGATCGATTCTACTACAGTTGCAGCACTTTTACATAAAGCTATAGGTAATAATTTACAATGTGTTTTTGTTAATCATGGGTTATTGAGAAGAGATGAGGAAAAATTAGTCATCCAACTTTTCAGAGATCGGTTGGACATTCAGGTAATATATATTGACGCAGAAAAGCAATTTCTTCACAGGCTAAAAGGAGTGAATGATCCTGAAGAGAAGCGCAAGATTATAGGCGAAGAATTTGCAAACGTATTTGTTGATGTTGGAAAAAAGAATGGACCATTCCAATGGCTCGCACAGGGAACACTTTATCCTGATGTGATTGAAAGTGGTATTTCAAAAGGTCCGGCAGAAATAATTAAAACACATCATAATGTAGGTGGTCTCCCGAAATGGCTTAATTTAAAAGTATTAGAGCCACTGAGTAGCTTATACAAAGATGAAGTCAGAAAAGTAGCAAAATTACTTAATGTTCCTAATACCTTTTTAAAAAGACATCCTTTTCCTGGCCCTGGTCTGGCAGTTAGAATAATTGGAGAAGTTACCGAAGAAAAGATACGTATTGCTAGAGAAGCAAGCAAAATAGTTGAGGATGAATTAGATATTGCAGGATTATATGATAAGGTATGGCAAGCATATGCTGCAGTAGGAGATGACAGGGCAGTTGGGGTTCTTGGTGATGAACGTGTTTATGGCAGGATTGTCATAATTCGAGTTGTAGATTCAATAGATGCAATGACCGCAGATTGGACTAGATTGCCTCATAAACTGATTGAAAAAATTAGCAATAGAATCACTAATGAAGTTGAAGGGGTAACATTGGTTACATATGCTGTTTCAAGTAAGCCACCTGCAACAATAGAACCGCAGTGAGCACCAGCAGTACAAAGGGATTATTTGTATATATCATACTACACAGCCCGCTTCATACTATCATTTCTTTGCTTTTACCTAATACCAGCCAAGCTTAATCTTAATCTTTACATATAAAAATAAAAGATACCGAACTAGAACATATACCTTGTTCTTACTTAACCTCCTTATTCTCATTAGCCTATATTTTATAAATGACACGTTTTGCTGCAGATTTTATCTTCCATGACCTGTATTAACCAATCTATTGATTGCTTTTGTGGCCAATCGTTATCGTAACTGCCAATGGTTTGTGGTGTCATTAAGCGATTACTAATTAATTATGCAAGCTACTTCACTTTTACCTGAATCTCTCGGCGAAGATTGGATAAGGATGGTTATTAAATGTTAAAAAATTACCTATGATAGGTAATTATATATACAATCTGATAGATATCTATACTTAATATTACTATGGCGATTATTTACTCCATATAACTAGAATTCCTAATGACAGACAACTGTAAAATTTTGCTTATTAGAAGCTGTTTGGCTTAATGAAGAATATATATTCTACATATCGATCCTTTCTAGCATCTCTAGCACACTTTCAATATCTGCAGGTTCTGCTAAAGGATTTCGTATATATAGTGATACATAGGCGTTAGAAAACGTCAAACGTTCCATGGTGTCTAATCCGGCTAGATGTCCTAAAATGTCTGCAGCGTCCCAACAATCGCCTGCACCAGTAAGAGTTTTCGGTTCAACTTTAATTGCGTTGACAAATGATGTTTCTAGGCCATTGGACCATGCTGCACCTATTCTTGTGTGTAGATCGATACTTACTCCGACTTTTCTTGCAAGTTTAGCTGCAGCGTTTTTCACATCTGCAGAACCATAGTTGTTTGATGGTATTAGAGGATCGAATCCTACAGCCCTAGCAAGAGAGTTGCATTCATTCTCATTTATACTCAAAATGTCAATGATATCACCTATCCTTGTTAATGAGTCTAGAAATTCTTGTCTTCTAATTTCAATATCAGCAGGATCAATGAAGTGAAGAGATTTTGGCGAGTTTTTAAACACATGTTCTGTTAGTTTGGTACCATTTGAATTGCTGGCCCAATTGACAACGATTACCCCATCTGCGTTTCTTAATATCCTGAGGTCCTCTTCAGAATTAATCCGTTCAGGTCCAAAATTTATATTATCCCCTATATCACTTAGCATTACATTTGCTTTAAAACCTTGTTCACCGATAAATTCAAATGATGTAGTAAGCCCGTGTTTTCCATCTGCAATTCTAAGATTCACTCTTTTTCCAAATTTTGAAAATATATGTGTGAGTATTGCCTCACCAATTTTGTCTGAAATTGTGAAAAGAGTGACCTTAGCAGATAGTTTTGCTAAGCAATATGCAATATTGACTGCATTCCCTCCCTTAACATCTACAGTAGGGATGTCACGTATACTGCCACCACCAAACTTGGCTTTTTGAGTTAATGCATCAATAAAGTCTTCTTTTGATTTTAGCTTTATGATACGATCGATAAAGAAATCCGGCATTACAACAATAGGATTCATGTATGTATAGTAGTTTCGAATTTTCTCTGAAATCGAAGACTTAATTTTGCAACACCTTGTAGATATAGATAGGTATTATCACAATATCATCCTTTATAGTGTATTTAAAACTACTTAACCTACAACAGTTAAGATACATGTTATTCCACCTTGTCAGCATTTGCTTTACTACAACATGTCTTTATGAAATGGTGTTTAAGCATTGCAGGTTGATTTTATAATAATATATATTCAGTGGAAAATTTAGAGTGAAATACAAGTATATATTGATTGAATATGATAATTAAGATTGCCGTCATCATAATCGGCGGAAGACCTCCTATTACATTGTAACACTTTTATTTATCCATTATTTTTTTATCACGTCCTTGATTTTAAGTATGTGTATATATACTTCCTCAACTGCATTGGTAGCTGGAAATAGGATGGTTGCTGACACATGAACAGTTTGAAGTTGATAATAGGTGATAAAAATGTCTGAAAACGCCAATACGATTATTAATGCATCGATAACACTAGGCGATGTAAAGGTTCAGTTCAGTGGTTCTGCAGAATCAGTGCTAACATCTATTATTAATTTTGTAACAAAACACGTTCCAACCATAGATTTGGCAAGGAAAATTTCCCTGAATTATGCAGTTACTGATCTTATTGAAACGTATTCAAATCTGATTAAAATTACTCCTGAGGGACCAAGGGTGATTATTTCTGATCTGTATGAGATAGGGATAAAAAAAATATCTGATAAAGAGATAGTCGCGTTAGAATTGATTGCATCAAAGATTGCTAAAGATCTGGGAAAGATTTCTAATGATGCAATGCAAGCATCAGAAATTCAGTCTACTACAGCACTCAACCCTAAATCAGTTAGCTCAAGACTCTCAGAACTAGTAAAGGCAGGTTACGTAATAAGAGGCAATACAAAGGATGGAATTGGATCGACAGTAGTTTATAAAATTACCACATCCGGGATCCATTGGTTGACCTCCACTATGATTAAAAGAATAAAGCCACAATCAACGTCCTCTCATAGCGTAAGCAAACAAATAACTTAATTATAGGAGAGATTCAGAATACGGTCTCTTCTGAAGATACCTATAATTTCTCATTGTTCCAACCCTGGTAAGAATGCCTTCTCTTACCATATCTGTTAACGAATGTGACACAGCGGTTCTGTCATAATTATATCCAAGCCGTGATAGCTCCTCATGAACTTGTCCCAGAAGCTTTTCCGCTCCAAAATATCCTTCATGGCATAATTTTTCTAGTAGGCCCCTACACGTAGCTCCCCCTTTTGAGATTTCCCTACGAGGGAAATCAGTTAAATTTTTTACTCCTTCTTGATAAGTGCCCTCTGTATTAATCTGTAGTTTTAGAGAATTAATTTCCTTTTGAAATTCAGCAATTTGAGCATTCAAACCTTGCATAAGGGTAGTAGAGGTATCGATACCAGAAAGAACATCTTCCACCACTTGTTTAACCTTGCTCTCCAAACAGGTTATTTCGACCTCCCAGTCACGATGTCTCAGCTTAATTTTAACTTCATTGGAAGGAGGCGAAAGTGATTCGGCCATACAAACTATATCTGTGATGGTCCCCGCTCGATAAATTTGTTGCTGACCATATTGAACATGTTGCACAACATTAATAAGGAATAGGCTTATTATATTGTTGATCAACATGTCTGCGCAATTAAACTTTCGACCTGACCGAATTAACTTTGGAGAATTTGAACATGCATTTAACCGATCTTTAGGAGATTGCTTATCCTCCCATCTGCATGAGTCACTTAAGGGGAAAAAAATCATCTTTAATCTGGAGGATAAGGTTCTTGTCCCCATCGACGGATGGGGGATCAGAAATATTCCATACTGTACAACACCTATAACAACTATTCAGCCAAGGATGGATAATACAACAATATGTGCAGTAGATTCTAGCACAATCCAACTTGCAGAGACTGAAGATGGGACCTTATATGGCGTAAAAAGTGGAGTGGCACTTTCCATTGGAGCTCAATCGTCAATTCACTTCAAAATTGGCCCTATATTGTTTTATCTAAGCGAAAAAACTATTGGACATTCTCAGCTTGATAATAGATTAGCAAAGTTTATCTTAATTGATAGTGACTTTGCAAAACGGTTAATCAGAATTCGTGTTGAAAGGGTTATTCAAATGGAGCTGTCAAGTAAATTCAGTAAATCGGTAATACTCATAGATGGATCATTGAAGTCATCTCTACTTGAGGAAAAAAATCAGAGCATTAAAAATGTGGCTGAAAACTGCATCCTAAAGCAAAATTCTATGATTGGGATAAGCAAAAGTACCAAACTTAGGATCATTGATAGAGTTTGTACTCCTCTTACGAAGATTCAAGGACCAGCATATATGGATGTCAATATGATAGTTAAAAGTCTGGTTCGGAATACTGTTGGTGATAACCTTATAGCAAAGTTTGGCAACCGTAATAGTCCCATATTGAGAGTAGATGTTGTGTCTAGTAACTCAGATAAAGATGAGGCCCTTGGGAAATTAGTGGGTAACGATTCAATAGCATGTGGATATCCTGAAACATTGCGACTTGCACACCATGTTTCAAATTTTTCTTCCACTGAGATATCTTGTCTCAGAGGCCATGTATTAAGTAACTATGATGTGACCGAACTTGCATTCAAAGACATACGCAAAACTTTACTAGGTTCTATCACGGTATGAAGATCTTATCAAAAAATGGAAATGAGCTGATTATGCTAGCAATGAAGAGCGATATTGCTAGCAAGGGTGATTATTTGATAATTGAAGATGAAAAGTCAAAAAGAAAGATGATTGTTCAAATCTATGATGAAGAATATCTTTCCTCTCAATCTTTAATTGAAGATATTGTGAAGGATGAAGTTGTAACAGCATCAAGCACGGAAAATTTACATGATCCACTCAATATTGGAAACATATCTAAGATTATCAGAGATGCAAGGGTGTTCCGTGTTAAAATAAGAGCTGCCATAGATTTATCTGGAAAATTATCGAGTGATGTAACATGGCTGCCATCAAGAGTATATTCTAATGTAAGAAGGTTAAGTATTTCCGAGTTGGATATGTTCATTGAGAGAAAAGGGGTGTTCCCTATTCCGATAGGGAAAGCTAGGGGAGATAATCAAGATTTTGAACTCTATGCAGAAGACCTTGATGGTAGATTAAACATCATTACTGGAAAAAAAGAATCTGGCAAATCTCATCTTTCAAAGATCCTTGTGAAAACATTGGTCCAACATGGAGCATTTGTCATTGTATTTGATTTAAATAATGAATATGGAGGGCTAGCATGGAATAGTGATGGCTCCCCATCTTCAGTTCATAAACAGATAATGGTGCTTGAGCCAGGATATGGATTAAAATTCTCACTAGATTACTGTGGCAAATCTGCCATGTATAGCATGCTTAAAAATGCGCTTGATATGCCAACTGCCTCCTTACGTGAATTCTTTAGGATCTGGGATTACCTTGAAAAGAAACAAACATTGGAGATTGAAGCATTTGGTAATGCAATAAATACATGGAACATTAATGAGCTTGTAAGGGATGCTCTTATATCTAGATATCACGTAATTCAGTCATCGCGTTTATTTTCAAATAGTCAAGACTGGAATGGGACAAAGTTCGAAGATGTGATATCAAAAGAGCATAATGGGACTGCAATAATAATTAGCATGGGAAAATCAACAGGTATTGTAAGAAGAATGATTGTAGAACTAGTTCTGAGCAAACTTATTGACCTGCTTGAGAAATTGCTAATACCACCCATCTTTTTGTTTGCTGAGGAAGCTCATCTGTATGTCAGAGACACGTATTGGGAAGATATAATCACAAGGATGAGACATTTTGGAATCTATACTACATTCATTACCAATCAGCCTGATGCCATAGGTGATACAATATATCGCCAAGTGGACAATATATTTCTGTTCAACTTTACTAATGATACAGATTTGGACAAAATCTCAAAAGTCTCGTTGGCTGATAATGAAACTATACGTTCAATTGTTAGGACGTTGCCACAACGTTATTGCTTATCTATTGGTAAAGTCGTATGTGATTTACCAGTAGTCGTGAAAACAGCACCAGCAGAAGTACTAACACTAGGAGAGACTAAAAAATTCTTCTCGTGAGTATCTACCCATACATATATGTGTAGAAGAATAGAATTGCATTACGAATATTCTATACTATGGCAGTTTGGCCGCGTTTCTTTGTACCTATATCAACAGCTTCGTTTATTTGCGATACAAAAATCTTCCCATCGCCTGCAGAACCTGTGCTCACTGTATCCACTATAGTCTTGATGACTTTATCCACGTCAGAGTCCTCGACTATTATGACGATAGCAGCTCTAACTGAAAATTCTGACGTATATCTTCCGGTTCCTCTGCCTGTTTCGACCACTGGTTTTTCTCCTTTTCCCCTGCCTTTTGCCTCAAGAATAGTGCATCCGCCTACTCCAGCATTCTTTAAAGCCTCATTTACGTCTAATACTTTCTCGCTAGCTACAATAGCTTCTATACGTTTCATGCTTTGCTATAAAAAGACCCTTATAAATAAGGCTTTCAAGCAGATTCAATCTAATATTGCGATGTAGTCTATAGCATCATAGATAATTATTATGTTTACTCGTATTTTGATAGATATATACCTATTCATAAGCCATGCTGTCAATCGACTTTTCCATTTTACTAGATTCTCATGAAATAATTGCGGAGAGAGGAAACCAGTTTAGGAACTAGTAAATACTAGAATAACAATTGTATAATATATTCATATGAGTAAGTTAGAACTTAAAAATAGGAGTAAAGTAGATATCATTTACGACATACTTGCTTCTGCTGTTGATGGCGGTGTGAAAAAAACACACATCATGTATAAAGCTAATCTAAGTTCAGAACAAATGAAATTCTATTTTCACACTCTTGTTTCTCATAGTTTGTTGACTAGTGATAGAGATAGTGAGGATAATTTAATTTACAAAACTACACAGAAAGGTGTTAAATTTCTACAGTGTTGTGTACAAATAAAGTCTTTAATTTCTCCGGTATCTGATGTGAGAATGTATAATGAGGAAGCAGAACCACTGTATCTTTAGGCCTATAAGTGAATGCATAAATTGTAACTTGATTTTTTAAAACAATACAAATAGCGTATATGTAAATTAAATATGATATTTATACTGCGTAGCCATACAGAATATTATGTCTCACATGCATGCGAGTTCTCAACAATTGCCAAAACATCTACGGCATCTAGTAACGCTAATACTAAAACGCGCTCCTAGAGCCATATGGCCGTAGAATCTATGACTGCTATTTATGCGTTCTCTGTTCCCGAAAGAATTTCGTCAGCTCTAACTTATAACTTACGACAAGGACAAGAGTAAGAGCATTGAGCCAAGAGAGCTTATTTTATCACCATTACAGGACAGTGAGCATAACTTATAGTATCTGCTGCCACACTTCCCAGTAGTAATTTTTTAAATCCAGATAATCCTCGCGTCCCAATTACGATTAGATCGATATTATTTTCTTCAGCGAAATTTACTATCCCTCCAGCAATATTTATAGAAGCAATGGTTTGTGATTTTATTTGAATATCTTTTTCATTACCTTTAAGTTTAACTTTATCCAAATATTTTTCACTCTCCTTTTTCATTGTTATTGTATATTCTGTATCTGCGTGCACACCAAATAAATCCACGTCAGCCCTTATAACATGCAAAGCATATAGTTCTGCATTATATTCATTGGAAATAGATATAGCATAATTTGCTGCATCCATTGATGCTTCAGAGCCATCTATTGCAACCAATATTTTCTGAAACCTTATTTCTTGACCTACCTTACTATCCGATGACATATCTGTTTTAGCTGAATTCAATCTCATTAAAATATATACCCTGAAATAATCAGGTCAAATAAAAAGTCACAGACCGCGATAAAACAAATTTGGTAGTAGCAGCGTGTGACATTAAAATAATTAGGAGGGTTGTGTTATGTAAGAGTTTCACCCCCTCATATAGTCAAGTGCAAATGGTCCACCATACTGGAGGGATGAGATTCAATAATATCATGCACCTAACCAAGCAGCGGCAGAG
Organism: Nitrososphaeraceae archaeon; assembly: GCA_035252175.1. GTDB lineage: Archaea > Thermoproteota > Nitrososphaeria > Nitrososphaerales > Nitrososphaeraceae > JAFAQB01. The sequence continues at coordinate 1,567 of DATFDI010000010.1, read as the reverse complement.
GAAAATATAACAACATCTGGTCACCTAATATAGATATGTCAAAAATTCATTTTCATACCTTATTGGAGTAGAGAGCTTCTAGTATCATGAATTAAACTATTATTCCTTCCTCTTTTCCATGTCGCAATTTTGCTTGCGTCCAGAGTTTCAAATATTGAAGTGTGGGTCTCTCGCGTTGACTTTGTCTGGTATCTTGTTACGTTTAGGTTTCTTGTTACTTTGACTTGACATGATTATACATATCAACTACCACATAGTTCACAGTTGATGCAGCTGATTTGGTATTGCTATCAAGTAAGAAACTGATATTGCTATGCTCGCTACCGATATCACAGAATTCGTTATTTCTATATTTGTCTAAAACCTCTTGTCTAAAGCACATCTGGCTTATGTAATTATACAGACCTGGTACTCGTTTATTTATGATTGATGCTGCAGCAGCCATCGTGTAATACTGTTTGGCTGCTTGTTGTACCTGTTCTTTAGTCCACCAAACAACTGGCCGTATAGCGTTACTGTTGTTGTAGGACATAGCTGCTAAAATATTGATTGCTTTCCTGTTAGTCGTCGTACTGGTCTGGCTATCTCTATCGCTACCGCTGTCATCGTCATCAGCGTCTTTCTTGTTCTGTTGCGTTGCTGTTTGCTTCTGATAAATTCTAAAGCGCTGTCTATGGTTGTAGCGTTGGACAAAAGTTCGAGCTTTGTAATATGAGTGTCTTTGAATAGTTCCAGTGTTTGAGGATAAATCTCAAGCCTTCATTAGACGCCCTCATTCTAATATAGAAATCAACTGGAAAAATCACCACAACAATAAAATCAAAAATATATATCGCCACTTTCTGTGCTCCTGATAATTTGTATATGTAATCGTCTAGAATCATTATAACAGATACTGCTGTAATTATAGTTACGAATAACTCAAACATTCTACTATTGTTCTTCATGAGGCAATTAGTTGATATGATAGGCATAAACTTTTTGTTAGTAGTTTAGGTACTGGCGTGAGGTAATTGTTAGATAAAAACTATAACCCTTGATTCTTTCTTTGAGATCTCGTGTAAAACCCGAAAGATATTTCAAATGCAATAAACAGGATATGATCATATCTATACCTGATAAAGAAATGTTTAAGAAATTCGGGGGAACAAGGCTAATTATACTCTTGACCAGTTTTGCGATACTTCTGATGTATTGATATTAGTCTGTTTATATCTTCCTCTGTATCAGAGTGATTACATAATTTGGCAATCTTTATCACATCTCTTATATCCCTGCTCCCCGCTTTCCATACTGATGATGCTATCTGTATTACAGTATTCTGAGGTAATTTGTTGACTATTCTTGTCGATATGCCTTCAAACTCTGGATATGTATATTCTGGGATTTCCAAGACAGTGAATCTACTGAGCAATGGCTTACTTAGCCGCTCTGTGCTATTAGAAGTTGCAAATATCACCATTTTTGCCTTTACTCTCTTTGTATTTCTCACCTTAGTGCTAGTAAAGTTCCCCCGTTCCATCATCGTTAGCAAACCTTCTTGGTCTTTCATCGACATCTTGTCAAT
>DATFDI010000009.1:0-13337 GCA_035252175.1 Nitrososphaeraceae archaeon | reverse complement strand
ATTGACAAGATGTCGATGAAAGACCAAGAAGGTTTGCTAACGATGATGGAACGGGGGAACTTTACTAGCACTAAGGTGAGAAATACAAAGAGAGTAAAGGCAAAAATGGTGATATTTGCAACTTCTAATAGCACAGAGCGGTTGAGCAAACCATTGCTAAGTAGATTCACGTCTTGGAAATCCCAGAATATAATTATCCAGAGTTTGAATGCATATCAACAAGAATAGTTAACAAATTACCTCAAAACACTGTAATACAGTAGCTTGTTCAGTATGGAAAGCGGGGAGCAGGGATATAAGAGATGTGATAAAGATTGCCAAATTATGTAATCACTCTGATACAGAGGAAGATGTATCCAGACTAAGTATTTGAACCCGTATAAATAGTGGGCCCAAGGGGGTTTGGCAAGACTTTAAAGTGTATTAAAAGAAAATGAGTGAGTCTGGAATTGACGGCACCACTATAGAAGGCCGCTGTAGAGCTTTCATACAAAATGCGAGGAAGGATAATAATAATAGCTGGGTATTCGTCGTGTTAGGGACACTGCTTGGATGTGTAATGTTAGCACAATTTGTGGTGGCAGGATGCACTACAACATTCTTTTGATTAGTCGTGTATACTGAAGTTGGGACATTACAATTGCTCGGCTGGACTACGGAGGTGTTTGAGCATTAGTAGGAGCCAGGTACGCGGCGAGCGCCTTGAAGATGTCGGTGGCGATGCTCTTGCCCTCTGCAGCGTTCGGGCCGTGCGTGTTGTCGATCACAATCGAGAGCTGCTGCGACGGCAGGTACGCAGCAATCCCCTCATATCCGTTGAAGACCGGGTTCTGCAACACCCACCCATTGCTGACGGCGACCCCGAGTCCGTAGCCGATCTGCCCAGGCGCACCCGGCAGGCCCTTCGACAGATTCTCGACCTGCTCGCTCGCTGACTCTTTCGAGAGCAGCTTGCCGGTGCCGACCGCCTTGATGAGCGTGGTCATGTCGCGCAGCGTCGACGTCATGATGAGTCCGTCGCCGAGGCCCCACGACGGGCTCCATCCCGTCGACTCCTCGTAGACACCGCGGTCCGACGTGTACGCGTGGAGTGCGGGTGAAGGGATGGCCGGGAGCTTCGTGATATTCGTTTCGGTGAGCCCGAGCGGACCGAGGAACTTCTGCTGCAAGAGCTCGGTGATCGACTTCCCGGCGATCTTCTCCACAACGTTACCGAGGATGATGAAGTTGGTGTGCGCGTAGTGGAAGCACGCGCCCGGGTCGCAGACGATCGGCTGCGCGAACGCGTACTGCAGCAGCTCGTCGTCCGTCCAGTGGCGGAACGGCTCCGCGAGCTGCGCCGCCTGGAAGGGCGGGTTCTCCTGGATGTAGTCGGGGTAGCCAGAGGTGACGCTCGAGAGCATCCGCAGCGTCACCTTGTCGGCGTTTGGGTACTGCGGGAACCACTTCGACAGGGTGTCGTCGAGGCTGAGCTTGCCCTGCTCCTGCAGCTGCAGCACCAGAGTCGTGAGCATGGGGATCGCCATCGAGCCGGGACGGAACTTCATGTCCGGCGTCGCCGGCACTCCCTCTTGGGAATCCCCGAGACCCGTGTTGACGACGGTGCCGTTGTCGACGTCGACGCGCAGGAGCACCCCCTTGGCATCCTCCTTCTGCATGACGCCCTGCGTGATCGAGATGATCTGCTTCGACACCTCGGTCTTGCTCGTGCACGTGCCGCCGATGTCGATCTGGTTCGACGAGCACTTCGAGTTGGTCGCCTCGCCCGTGCCGATACCTCCAGCACCGGCTGGTCTAAATGAATGACCGCGGCCGCTCGGTAACGAATAGATATCAGGGTGAAGTGGGAAGGAAACCAACAACATGACTATTATTGCGAAGGCTAATATCGCAATTATATTAAAGGATTGTCTCTTGTTCAATAATATTGATCTGTGACTCCCGCAAGTATATAGTTAGCTAGTAATAATTCCACAGGTGGATTTACACAGATAGCATCTATAGCTATGCAGACTTTGGATAAAAGGTCATTTTTTGATGGTGCTGGTCGTAACATAACTAGATTTTAGCGATACACTCAAGTTCGGAACTTTGGGAGCTGAAGCTGTATATGGAATAGGTACAAATGGCAGAGGAGATTTTGCTGATACAATGAAGTCCGGACAATGTGTAGCAGGTGCTCTTGGCGCGGCCGCTGTTAAGCTAGTCACCATAAGCTAGTAACCTCAAGTTACCTTACCTTATTTATAGAGCACATATTAGCATGGTCAGGTTATAGTTAAATAGCCAGAAAGAAATGAGAACGGACCTGATTCATTTATCAGTTGATTCAGAAGCAATCAGAAACAATTTTTTTTGTATGTAAGTAATTTAGTATTACTCTTCTATAGTATTGTAAAGGAGATCATATAGATTCTTATGATTTGTAGCAATGTATCTATGTTGTCAGGGATTATTGCTCTTTTAGAATTATACTTGTAATGCATATACACGTGCTCTGGCAGTTAAAACTTATGATGGGTAATACTGTAATAGTACCCACTATGTAGGGTCCTATGTATTCCAGTTTGTTCCGACATTCATTTGACGGCTATTTGACAGCTATTTGACGAACATCTGGCGGCCATCTGACGAACGCTTATAATTATTTAGAAAGGCGTTAAACGCGCTGTACTGAGGTGACTATTTAACAGCCTTATTGTGATACCTCTGTAGAAGGATACGAATCAAGGAAAAAAGAGTAGCTTATGACCTCTTGATATGTGATTTTATTTTCTGCTGCAGTTCTGGAGTCATCAATTCTTCTACTCTATAATGATGGTCCTGCACTGCATGTTGTTTCGCGTTTTCCATAATTTCTTCTTCTGTTTCACCTTTGCATACATAATCACAGTCCATTCCAACATCTCTGCATGATACTGTTAACATTGTTTTGTTAACTTGTACTAGACTAAAAGGTTTTTTCGTCATCCATGGAATACTGTATATAGCACCTACTATGTAGATGCTTTCCCATTCCAATTCCAGATGACGGCCTCTTCTCTATGGGGATCCACTTGCCTCTTTTTGTTCGTTGCTTTACGTCAAAGTAGATAAACTGGCCACAGCCTTTACGGCAGTTATGGTACCTCTTCTGAATCTCCATCCTTTGCTCCTGCTGACTTCTCCTCACAGGACAGTCATGTGGCTCGTTAGTGTCTAGGTCTAGCGGTACTCTCCTACCGCTTCTTTCGCTAATATGTTCACCATCAAATTTTATCGATGCGGACATAGCAAGTCGCCTGCTCATAATACGTCAATGGTAAGGGCTACTGGTAATAAATCAGAAACTAAAGACACCAAAACATGTGCTCATAATAAACCATTTCCGAGGGAAACCTCAGAACCAAAAAATAATAGATACAATGACTGCAACGATCACAGCGATGTAGATAGATTCTTTGGGAGAGACACTTTCTTTAATGCAGACACTTTTTTCTGACTTTTAAATCATACTAACTAGGCTGAAAATGGTAACGGCACACCACTTTCTTCTATGAAGGGGGGTTTGCTGAAGGTGCTATTGAAGTTGCTGGTGGTGGAGGTGACGGCGGTGCTTGTGCTCCTGTTGTCATATTTGATGATGTAGTAGCATTTGATGGCTTTACTGTTACAGGAATACCACATATTCTAGATTCAGTGGTATTAACAGGATTGAGTTTTGCTGATGGATTATTGGGATTACATATTGCGTCTTTTTGTGCCGGTGTTAATGTACTAGCATTTACTTGAGCTTGAGCTGATATCATCATACTTTCAAATTCTGTCAGTGTTATTACAGCCGAAGCAACAAAAGTTAATATAATTATGATGCTCAGGCGTGATCTTTGTTGTTTTCTAGACATAAATTACAGGTAGAAAAAACGGTATATAAAACCAACTTAGTTGTGGTGCTACTTTCGAGATCCGGCTGGAAATCTGGTTGAAATCATTAGTCCAGGTGCTTGGCCAGTGGATAATGTGTAAGGAAGATATTGTCCACACACATAAACATGATTAATCAATCCATTACAGGTTAGTAGTTGTAGCTAGAATCAATCCAGCTGTAATTTTTCAGAAGAACCCTTGTACTGCATATATCCATAAAAATCCATAATTATCGACGCGTTCTGTCTATTAGGAAGGGAATCAACTTTACTTAATAATGTTGAAATTTTAATTGACATTACTATTTTTGGTTCCTCCATATAATGGCAATTGTGATTATTCCATTTTCCATATAATTATAGACTAGTTTTTTGGACATATAGACAGCTATTATAATACAAGTTCTGGAAGTATATGAATTCGTATATATAGTGCGGTCACCGGGATTTGAATTCCCGCTCATCTCCTATTGCAAGACAAGTCCCGGGTTACGGGCTGACCTCGCTTCTATATAAATGCATGGAAGGCCAGTGTCCTAACCAAACTAGACGATGACCGCACTATACAATAGCCGAGCATGATGGATATTAAATCTTAGCGATCTGACAATTGAATACTACTAAAGCTATTTACCTTCACGGAATATATAATTGAGCAGCATATCGATTGTTTTATCTTTTGCTTTTCTTTTGTAATGCTCTACGCCCTTCTTTGGAATATATAGTGCTTTTTCTTTCTCAACTTCTTCTACAGGCCTATTATCCAAAGCACCTTCAAATTGTATCCTATACCCATTAAGTTTAGAAATTGCAGTAGCTTCGCAAATGTCCCTAAGCCAAACAGAACCTACAAAGTAAATATGAGGAGGATTGATCTTTGTTTTGATAACGTTTATAATATTGTCAAAGGCCTGTGCCACATTCTCTGAGATGCGGTCAATTGCAATTATTTTATCATCAATTCCAGCCTTTATGAGTTTGTCTTTAATGCTTTCAGCATACATCGTATTTGCAACAATTATAATCATAGTCTTATGGTTATCAGGTTTTGACTGCATAATAATTCTGAATGTATTAATACATACGTTTATTCTTTCATTTACATAGTCTGGTACGCTCCCGTCTTTGGATATAGACGTATGTATGGCATACAAGATGATCAGGTTTCCATCAGTAAAGTGCATGTTCATAATATACTGCCCTGTAGGTCGTCATCACAATCTTCACGTATATAATATATTCTCTGAATAGAAAATTTTTTACCTTGTTTATCTCCCTGTATTATAAACACAAGATAGTCATTCAACACTAGTTTCGCATTTTGATCTATATCATAAATAATTTTTTTTATAGTGGCACTGTAACGAGCAATGCAGTACAACTAGATATTCATATCATCTGTTAAGATTTAGTTTGATATTGGGTATAATTCAATCATATAATCAACAATACTAATATCTAGCCAACTGTGTCAAATATTTGGTCAAAACCGTCGTCAAATAGGTCATATGTACACACATACTCTAATATCGTTCTTCTTTGAACAACATAAGAATTGAGCTAATCTGAATATTACATGAGCTATTGGTATACAACCTTACTGCCGAAAAATATCATAAAGACTCTTCAATTAGGCTTAAAGGGGTAGCCATAGATGAAACTTCTGCATATGATATTGTAAAGAAGTTTCATTCTAACCCACCTACCAAATAATCGCTGCAGTTGCAGCGCGCAGCATATCTATTTACAAACTCATGAACAAGGTCTATGAAACGTACATGTCCTGTTTATAGACTTGAGAGAAGTATTAGTTGATGCTCACGACTATTATCAGAATTCCTTGATTTGCGTAATATACGATACACATATTCTCCGGATTATTCCACGTTTTGAGTATTGTAAATGCATCTATATAACATTACATTCAGACGTTCGACCTGTACCATACCTATTTAGATAGTCTATGTTTATCATCATAATTGGAAGTAAATGATTCATTTGATGCAATAGGAAAAATAGTCAATTGGTTGCTGTTTGCATTGCATTGCATTGGATTGTGGACTCTTGACTATGGCTAGCCTAGGATATGATGAAAATAGTCATAGCCCATTCATAAAGAATACAAATTAATAACAAGACAAGAGATGGGTATTAGCAATTGTAGGTAGCCAAAATGGTAAAACCTGTATTTTATTGTTAGGATCAATTATTAAAAAATAAGGTTTGAATTTTTTCTTCGTGGTAGCAGCTGATTTACGCTATTCTATGCTGTGCGCCATATATTGCGGTATTTCCAAAATGATTCTCAGTTTTGCTTGGATCCACCCATATGCTTAGCGCGCTATCTCCCATCAACTTTATAGAAATTGGCACATCTTTCGCTGGTCCTGCCTTTAGTGACACTGTAGCCGTACCATTGTAAATAGTTGTATTACCATTTGTATTTGGACTTCCAGTCATCTTAAAGTCTGTTATAGTATGCTTGTGTGCTGCGCTACCGTCTAACATGAACATATTGAATGTAGCGTTAAATGTAGGAGAATTGGAGTTTAAAGCCTTAAAGTCCACTATACCCGAAGTTACCCATGCAGGTTTTCCATCTTTTCCGTTCTGTATACTAGCAATTGTTCCAAGTACATTATCTGGTTTGCTTTGTGCACTAGCGATTGAAAGCAGAGAACCTGTATTCAAGTATGCAATAGTCATCGTAGTCATCACTATCGCAACTACTAATGGTATTATCTTTGTAGATTTTTTGTTGTTAGCCATTGGACTTGAACAGAATCTCATTCTATATAATATCTAATTAACATAGTTCGCTAACACATTTGTTAAAGAAATAGCCTGCCAGTTAAGCTGTTCAAATGAATGGCAATAAATGATTAACCGTAAGCTAATATTTCTTCAATATGATAAAACTCTGTCAGTCTCCATCACGGCCTAATACTCTCGTATGGTGAATCCCAACATGGACCGACCATATTAGTAGCGCTGCAATCCTTCAAGTTTCTAGTATCATTAAGGGCTGTTAAATTATGACGATTTGTTAGATAGAAGTATTGGTTTTGTTGATGTTGTCAGCAGATTTTGACAATCCCAAAACAGGATTAGGCATTGTTATCATTACTGCTATTAGCAACTGAATCAATATAGAGGATAGTGAACACATCCCACGAAATTAGCTCAACTTGTTTCATGCCAATTCCTATAAAGATTCCATAATATCGGTATAATTATTTACTATTGCATCTGGTGCAAAGCTCTGTTTGTATTTAGATAATATACTTGTTATCGATTCAAAATCCCTAATTTTATATAGCTGCTGACAACGGCTAGTATGATTATAAAAAACAGATATTATTCCGGAGTCTTTAAGTCTTTTGAGATGCCAAGATATAGTGGATGGTGCCTTCTTTGTATATTCTATAATTTCATTAAAAGTGCATGAGTCATGTTCTAGAATAAATAATATGATTTGTCTTGCTGCACTGTTTCTAATGTGTCCTATAATATCGGTTTCTTCAATTGGTATGTTATTTGGGTAATATCGTGTGATTTTGTTGTTAATACTTCTATCAGCAATTATCCGTCCAGATTTCTCGAGACTTGTTATATGATATGTGAGAACACCATTGCTAAGGCTAGATAATCTAAGTAGCTCTCTGTATCGTATACCTGGTTGTGCATTTATGTGCTTCATCAGCTTACTCTGTACTTCACTTAACTGATCGTCTTCTTCTTGTCCCATGACATAAAAGCTTGTACTAAATGCTGATTCCACCATGTTCTTCATACTGTCTTATTCACCTTCAATATACCGATACCAAACAAAGTCAGCATTATCAAAAGAATAGCATGAGATAGTTCGACATCCACTATAGGTATTATTACATCTGCAATATTCGCTGTTGCATGAAATAGATACAAGAATTCAATTGCCGCTAGCAAGCAGAAACCTAAACTCATAAACAGTAACCTTAAACTATTGTTATTTCTCCGATATGCAAGAATTGACACGACACTAAGAAAAACGGCAATAATGACACTTATTGTATGCAGAGAAATATGATAAATCATTGCAGGGTGTGTTATGTGTGGCATAATGACAGGTATCCACAAAACCGCTATTGTGGAGGCTGCAACTATAGCTAATAGCGTGAGCTTGCTTATTGAATCGTGCCGGCCCACAGTAGCTCCACCCTTCTGCATACCTATTTCAATACTGAATAACCAATCTGATAATTTAAGTTCATTGGTACAAATATCGAACAGGCCTTATGAAATAATACATTCTTTATTGGAAGCTTTTTAGCTGCAAATTATACGCTGTTATTAAGGTTGGATTAAGCTGAATATATACTATTTTCGTTATATCCACAAATGACGCCTTGTTATCTATTGCAGCCTTTAACCTAAGATCATTTTCTATCTCTGTATTCGCAAGTTTTAGTATGGATGATGATACTGGCTTCAAATCCTTATAGAATACATCTTTGGCAATTCTGCAAGGGCTTGAGCAGTATGGTATTCTGTGACCTTCTTCATGCTATTAGTACTCATAGTAATGCTTGAGCTCATGTCTTTACTATTATTATTGCTTATGTTCATGTCAGCACCTATACTCATAAACGGTGGAGAAGATGGTTCCTTGACTGACATAGCCATTCCAGCCATGTTTGACATAATCGATGTTGACTCTCCAAGTGCTCTTCCATAGCTAGTATGCTTCATTTGCCAAATTAGCTAGGACTAAAGCCTGTGTTTTTAGCGTTATTCACTATTTCCTTAGGTACTCTCGATGACATAGCCTCACCTAAAAGGCCATTTATTCTATCCATCTTTGTTTTTATATCATTAGTAGGATCAGCGCCTGTCGTGCTACTACTAGCATACTTTAAGCAATTCAAAGCAGAAGTTAATTCATTTGCAACCCTCGAATTTCCTCTCAGAATAAAAAGCAATATCCTTGACATTCATTTAATCCTAGATCAAAATTAAAATGTGTTTAATTGACACCTCCATATACTAAAGGATTTCAGTTAACTCGTTTCTTTCTTCCTTTTCATCCATAACAAAACTGCTGCTGCAGCAGTAGCAGCAATAATTATTCCTATTTCGGCTAAAACTATTGGGCTTAATACGCCGCCAGTTACGATACTACTAAGTGGGGGCAATGGAACAGCGACGTTAAATGATGTCAAACTAGTAAACTCTTTTGAATCTATTTTTGTGATCACATTATATTGGCCAGAGTCAGGAAATAGATAATTTACAGAAAATATACCATCGGGGGCTGTAATATTGGTAAATTTAAATGACCTTTGTTGTCCTCCTGCGTTATTTAGAACAACAACCCTTGCTGAGAGATTCTTTATCTGCTCACCAGTTTGAAGATTCTGTACAGTAAACTTCAGTTCAGTAGGTTTATCGATAATTGGTTCTTTTGGCAAATATTCAAACTGCATCTTGAGATTGTTTAGTTTATCTACCCATGTTTGTTGTGTTGTGTTAGTAGCGTTATTACTAGAAGAAGACGAACTTTGCCCAAGAGCACTCTTTAGAGGTAGAACAACAGTAATTGTCAGTATAATTAAGAATAGTAATGATGAAAATAACGCAACTGAAGAAGATACTGGAATATTGAAGGTCATTTACTATTAACTATCACTACCACTACCATTACTACTCCTACATACCCGAAGCCATTGGTCCCATTGATGACATTGGCATAGACATCCCTCCTGGTTGCAAGGTAAATTTCATTGATCCTGTAGAAGCCTGTCCATTTTTGTTTATTTGATCTGCAAGCTGAACTAGATTATTCTTTGGTATCATAACATGAATAACATCTTTTTGGGGATTAGTGTTATCTACCATGACATCCTTTGAAATATCTATTCCATTCACTTTTCCAACAAAAGATCCCTTGGCTGTAAAGGCATTTGCTTTTGGCACAGTTACCTCCTCATGAACAAAAATGCTGGTGTTATTTATTCTGCTTACATTCCAATTAAATGGCATATCAAAATTTATTTGCATAGTTTTGTTATCAAATCCAAAATTGCTTAGTTTATCATAATAAGATATGATCTTAACTGGAATCTGTTTGCCATCTATGCTTATTTGTTTATTAACAGTATTACCAATACTTAACCAACTGTCATATATTGGCTCTTGATTGTTTGGCAGTAACGTATAATCCGAATCTACTGTTTCGATTCTAACTACAAAATGATACAATCCGCCTCTTACAAATATTGGACCTGATACAGTTATGGGGTTATTCTCTGAGGCGGTTAATATATCTAATAAAGGATCCGGTTCTCCTCCACTAATACTAGTAGCATTAGCAGCTGCTGCTTTACCTGTTGCATTCACAGGATTTAATTGTAATATGAGGTCGCCATTGTGATCATGAAACATATTAGAAAGCAGTCTTTTACCATCTTTTTCTATAATGATATATGAGAGATTACCAATTTAGTGCTTAATGCTATAAGTTATGACAGCTAATAATTAACAATGCCGATCCATAGGCGATACACGTTAACAATAATTGCTTATATAGCTACCAGCTTTGCTACTATATCAATAGCTAGCCTACCTATTTTGACATTCGCACAACAGCAACAACTTCAACAATGGAAATTCATAGCAAAATTGACAGGTATAAAACAGGTGTCTTCAAAATATAATATTGAGCCAAGTGGTAATGCTGAATTCATATCAAATATTGATGGAAGTACGATGTTCTATGCTCTTAAAATTACGAATGTAAATAACGTTACTATGGGACATATACATGTAGGTAAAATAGGTGAGGATGGCCCTATTGTAGCTACATTATTTAAATCTGTCCCACCTGGTGTCTTCAGAGTGATTGAAGGCTCGTATCTACTAGCTCAAGGTAACCTTGTACCTTCTGACCTTGAAGGTCCATTGGCTGGTAAGCAGATATCACACTTAGTCAATATCATGAAGAATGGTCAGACATACGTAGATGTTCATACAGACCAAATACCTAATAGAGAAAGGACAAATAATAATATTAAACCAAATTTAACAACATCGACAACACCAAGGTGAACGATATTGTTAGTAGTATTACAGCACTGTATTATAGATCTTGATATGTATAATGATATATATGATGACTTAATGGATGCTGGAAGGTAAAACAACTTTATGAACTTTAATAAGTTCTGTTGTGAACTCATATACCAATTATATTAACTCAAAAATGCAATGTTAGGATGTAACAATCGATAAACAGCTATGGCAATTCAAAGACCAAATCAAAAAGATCTTAAAAGTAGCGATTGGGATGACCTTATTGATGCAATAAACTCGATGCATGGTATTGGAACTGCGCCACCAGCCTATCGTGATTTTGTTAGACTTCATAACGATGCTATGACTCCAGTCGGTATGTCATGGAGAGTTCATACTATGTTTCCAGGCATGATTGGTGTCAACTTCTTAGCTTGGCATCGTCAGTTTATTTATGCATTTGAGAAACGCCTTGGGCTTCCTCTTCCGTATTGGAATTGGATAGAGGATCCCGAGATTCCTAGGCGTCTTAACAATGCAAGGCTGTTGTCAGAGTGGGGTGTGATTCGTGAATTTGACCGAAATCATATGCCAACACATGATCAATTAGATAGTGACACCAGGCCTAAAATATTCTATGTATTTCAAAGCAGGTTAGAAGGCGGTGTTCATAACTCAGTTCATAACGCCATAGGAGGAACAATGAGCACAGCTTCTTCACCAGCTGATCCATTATTCTTCTTGCATCATGCAAACATTGACCGTATATGGTCTGAGTGGCAGGTCAAGAACCCGCGCTCAAATCCTAGAAATAAAAATGAAACACTTCAGCGACCTCCTATAGAAGGAGTAAAGGTATCAAGTGTTCTGAGCATTAGTTCTATGGGATATTCATATCTTCCATAGTATAAAGAATAAGAATACCAATGATTCCAACATCATTATAAGAACTTGGTTCATACCTTCTCTTGTCCTACCATAATATTTGTGCTTTTTAATGATATTTTTCTATAGGCGCAGCTCCTTCTTTAAGTGCTACAACTAGTGCATCACCCTACTTGATATGGACAATTTGGAATGGAGCTAGGTTGGCGGTCTGACACTTCAACTATACATATTTTACAGTCATTATCTTTAGTGACAACCTTGGCATCAGTAGTAACTTCCTTTCTAATTAAATCCATAAGAGGAAAACCAAATAGAACCTGAACACCAAATATTGCTGCTATGATAGTAATAATAGCAAGAGCTGCCTTTTAGCCGAGCTCACCCACCCTAGCAATACTAAGTTTCCACTGGAAAGGTAAGTTTTTACTTAACTTCCTGAAAAATACTCATCGCTCGGCACAACACTTACTGCCATTCTATTTTTGTCCATATCCTTTCGTGAATATAATAAGCGATAGTAGCCAGTATAGCAAAAAGTATTGATATGATAGATGTTTGGTAGAGATTTCCTGTAAGAACAAACGTCATCACTGCTAAAATTATAGTGGTGACAGCACGATAGGTCAGGGTCTTTACAATGGAACGTCTTTTGCTTTCAGCCACCATTTTATGGGCTGTGCCTGCTAAATAAATCTATATCTCTAACAGATAACAACCAACATTATTTCAACAACATTCTTCAACACTAGGCAGATTCAACAGAACCAAAAATGCATTCTCTTAAGTCTACTTTGCTATCAATCCAATATCTAGATGATTGTCCATCATCGAATCCATTGATTCACCAGGCGGGATTACATGAGTATGCATTGTATAGTATCCTTTACTATCTGGTGTAAATCCAAACAGGTATAAACCAGAAGTTTTTTCACGCTCTTTTGCATCAAACATAGAACCGCCCACCATATCCATAGTACTCATTGATGCCCCTCTTTCTATCCCAATTACAACTTGTGCTCCTGTCATAGGTTTTCCAGTATTTTTGTCCAATATTAATAACGCAATTTGTGATTCCTTTCCAACAGGTATTATTTGGCTTGATTTGACTTTTATTATTACATTCTGTGGAACCTGATTCATCATGTTGGTCATAGTGTTGCCTGTATCGCTACTGATCCTTACTAAAGAAAAAACTGGCTTAACTAGCCAATACTGTATTTTATCTGATACTATTTTTAAATTATCATAGTATGCATAAGATATAGGAAATGCTACGCTCAATAGTGACACAACCATTGCTGCCAGAGTAATGAACACTAAAGATATAACGAATATCATTATAGTCGATCTGGCTCCTTTCATAGATAACATTTGTATACACTACAAAAAATGATATTTTAATTGAGCCACTTACATTCGTAAAGTAGTAACCTATTTCATTTTGTAGTGAGAAATGATATGACCTCAACTTCATTTTCATAGTTATAAATTATT
>DATFDI010000008.1:0-10475 GCA_035252175.1 Nitrososphaeraceae archaeon | reverse complement strand
ATCCATCAGACTTTGAACATCACATCTTGCAAGCTGACCTATAGTTTTAATTCCCATTTCTTCCTTTAGAACCTGTTGAGTTTTTATGCCTATTCCAGCTATTCTATCTACATCTAGGTTCCCAAGAAACGCTTGCAGCTTATCTGGGTAAACAATAGTAAGTCCATCAGGCTTCTTAAAATCAGAGGCTATTTTCGCAATTGATTTTGTCGAAGCTATCCCTATAGAAGATAACAGTCCACATTGCTGCTTTATAGCATCTTTGATTCTAGCAGCATATCCTTCTATATTGGCACTACTTTTATTTTCTGTTGCTAATAATTTCCTTGTGCAATCCAGATATGCTTCATCTATACTGCTCTGCTCTAACACATCTGAATATTCTTCTAATATTCTCATAACTTTCTGTGATACTTGATGATAGTATCCTTTGTCTACTGGATTTAGAATCAATTGAGGACATAATTGCTTTGCAGCAAAAAGAGATATAGCTGATCTGACTCCATATTTTCGAGCCTCATATGAGCATGATGCCACAGCCCCTCTAGTTATCTTATCCTTAGTTTCATCAGTCATAATAACAGCATGAGGTTTTCCTTTCAGGGTCGGATCTCTAAGCTCCTCGCATGACGGAAAAAATGAATTAAGATCTACATGTATTATCACTTTGCCAATCCATTTACTCTCGCCGTACTCTTTCCCAGGCAAACTTAATAGTCTTAATATACAATTTGCCATTGAAGGAATATTAACAATTAGTAGCGTACCAAACGAGAGAGAATTAACAATATAAATGGAAGGCGACAGGCTATATGTGTATGGGTAAATGTCGATAAGATATTGAGGCAACAACATACCACAGCAACGACCGCCACCTATACCAATATCAAAACTAATACAAATACAGATCGACTGGTAGACCGAAGTACTGCTGACTTAGAAATGTGATGCAACGCTAAAGGTTTCAATCTCGTATTAGATTTTATACAGATAGAAAACATAGTTGTAGCATGTCAAGTAGCAGGAGACAAAAATTGAATCAATGATGCCGCATTTGCTGCAACTACCGCATTTGCTCTATTTCTTTGGTTTATTTTCTGACCATGTAAGAAATACCTCCTTTTACATCAATTTTTTATCGATCTGGCAACCATAACATATAGTATATGATATGAACTTTAGGTTTGGTTACAAATATCTGCGCGGAAAATGCCACAAATTAAACGATAGCTATGATGTCATTTATTAATTACTTTAACTTTATTTGATTTCTTTATTAATGGTTTCAATGCCTCAGATTAATGTTCTCTTTATTCTGGATTATTGTTGTCATCGTTATTGGTAGGATTAGTATGCTTGAGTTTACCTGGAGTACGAGCTGATAAAATAGAAAACGATTTACTTGCATTAGTTGAACTTGCTGGTAGTGTCTGTTGCTCTGCGAAAGCAGATTCTTGACGCATAGAGTTCCTGAAACCAATGATATCTTATTGAACAGGTTTCGCAAGACAGTGGTCTGAGCATTGTAGGACCATGGTTGTCGTTATTATGCCAGTATTAGTATAGTACTTTTAGGCAGCTGTGCTATTGGTGCCGCTGACGGTGATGATGATACAATTCTCAGGTTATGCTGCTAGAGATAACAAAGGTGGCACAGATAAGTCTGTTAACCATCTCGAAATTGAAAAATTTCGAAAGAGATACCACAGTGAGCACTGAAGTAGCACAAATAACCCTTGTATTTGGATACGGTGTTCGCGTTTCATAGTCCATATCTTACGAGCGGCCGGAGTAATCTATATACTTCTATCTTGGCCAAGCTAGCTGCCTGATATCAGAGAAAACACATAATTTTATCCAATATAAGATAATATCTAATCTTTTAACCGTTAACCTTTATGTAATTTTAACTCAAACTCGTCCCAAAGAGGCAAAGGGCTACCGACGGTCATGACAGCTAAAAGGAAAATAGAAAAGATTTTGGTTATAGATGATGAGCCCGATATCACTTTTTCTCTAAAGCATGTCCTGGAGGAAAATAGATTTGCTTCTGTCGATACATTTAACGATCCGGCAGAGGTAATTTCAAAATATAATGACCAGCCAGAAACAATGTATGATCTTTTGATTATAGATGTTCTGATGCCTAGAATGAATGGATTTGAGTTATTTGAAAAAATTAAGAAAATAGATGTTAATGCTAAAGTTTGTTTCATTAGTGCATATCGCGTATATTTCGAAGCACTAAAAGAGATGTATCCGGATTATGAAGTAGATTGCTTTATGAATAAACCGTTTGAAAATGAGGACTTGTTAAGAAAAGTAGCGAGTGCATTAACAACAACAATCAATTAAACTCAAGGAGTTCTCAACGCGACATTATATTTCATTTCCACGATCAATAAATATTTATAACATCCTCGACATCTGCCCCGACCTAAATGATGAGTTTGGGGAAGTATCATTTGATTTGGGCTGAACCCGATACATTGGATGTCATTATCTTGGGACATACTATAAGTCACCTGATCCCATGATCCCACGAAAAAGCCGTTCAATCTTTGTGTTGTAGTCATGACAGTATATGGATTCACCAACAGCCAATCTTCATGCCACTTTTGGATTGCATATTTGACAAACACCGAGGTTTATTAATGGTGAGCATGCTGATAAATTGCTGTCTGTTAAATTGGCTTCCGCTTGGGTTTGCAAATGTGACTTGTTACTCAGAAAGGTTATGGTCACTGAAAATAGCGATCAACCCATAGAATAATAGCTACATTTTGACGATTACGAAATAGACCAAATATAATAACTATTATGTCATCTCTTCGAAACCTCAAAAAATTGAAAGGAACGGTTGATATCTCCTAGTTTGTTTGTGTGCCTACGACTATTGTTTCTTTGCATAATCAGCTAATCCTGTGAAATCAATTGCAACTACAGGGTCATTCCCAATTACCCATGCATTATGTCCAGGAGGAATTATGGCAGTATCACCGGCGCCAAACTCTTCCTCCTTTCCATCGTCCATTACAACTTTCATTCGTCCGGAGATCATGTATTGCGTATGTGGTGCTTGACAACTATTCGTATTGACTAATGGTTTTACACATTTCTCCCAACTCCATCCAGGCTCCAATCTTGCTCGTCCAATAGTTACATCACCAAGTTTTGCAAGCTCAATCTTTCCTTTCTCAAATGTTCGTGTTTCATCTGGCGAAGAATCTAAACTTTTTTTCTGCATGCCGGCCAACTGTTTATCAAAACAACTATTATTATCGGCCTTATAAGAAGTTCGTCGTAGGCAGACAGGTTACCTAGCATATCTTTTTGATGATTCAACCGAAAACTTTTCTTTTTACAACATATTATACTGTTGTTTGGACACGATGATTTGTCATCATACTGATATAATCAACAATATCGCTGCACATGGATTAGCGCATATAGCTATCTAGGTCCGCTAAACTCCTGGACCTATCCACGCCTCAATTATTATTCTGTTTGTTGGTATAACATCTTGGTGTAATGAATTTATCTCTCATAATTAATCTGATGGGGTATAAATCACTTTTTCACGTTGAAGTCATAATTAACACTTTTACAATAAGACAGCTTTTCCATGGTCTTGGCTTCGCCTTGAGATATTAGTTCCCTAATTGTTTTAGGAGAAAAATCTGCATTTTGTAGCATGCTCGGTGATTCTAATTCACTTCTGACTATTCTTGTAACAGATTTTATTTGTGCACCATAATTGTTAATAAGAGTATTATATTCCGACTTTATCTTTTCTAACTTATGACGATCAATTTCAGCTGGATCGACTTTATTTTGTACGATATCATACAAGCTCTCTATCAGCTGGATGTGCCTTGTAATAAGCCTTGACATTTTTATATTATCCATATTCTTATCGCTAAAAATGATATCTTTGGCTCTACTTTCAACTTCCGCCATATTGGACGGAAGCCTTTGTATTTTTCTCGGATAGTTTTCTACAATAAAGATATTTTTATCATTCCTTGGAGATGAATACAGGACTTCTCTTACAGGGGTATTGCTAAGAAGACTACCATCCCATGCGTATACGTTATCCTCAAGTTCGATCCACGGAAATCCATATATTGGATAACCAGAGCTAGCTAGTATGTGTTTTGCCTTTATTTCCATTTTCGCATTGTCAAATATAAGTGGTTTGGCTGTCATTACGTCAACGGCAGTTATAATTAGACGACGCACTTCTGGTAATTCTTCCTTTATTGCAGCAAGATTGAGCTTTTTGTAATCTATATATTTATCAAGTGTCTTTGCAAGCGGGGTATGATCATAATAATATGTCCAATTTCTTGGGTTAAGAAAATCATAGTAATGCTCTGATTGCTCCCGTTTATTGCGATTAGAAATCTTGTCGTTCTCGTCTTCATCATGACTCCACGGGGACCAACGCCACCAGATTGGAGTGAACATTTTGGGAACGCCAAACATTGCAGCATTTGCCGAAGCAGCAGATATCTTCTTGGAGACGTATTTTTTAGCTTTATTATCATAATCAAAGACAAAAATATCTGGAATAATATTAGGGCTACTTTCCGCAATCTCTAACCAAAAATTTTCTAGCTCCTCTTCAGGATGATCACTTTTGCTTCCGACAATTATAGCAGCATTTACGGCCCCGATGGAAGTACCTGCAACTATGTCTATTCTTACATCCTTTTTTACTAATGCCTTGAATACTCCGCATGCTAGAGCTCCCAACGAGCCTCCTCCTTGCAACACAAGAACATTCTCTACATCTCTTGATTCTTTGTGTTTGGGATGACTATCTTCTTCCTTGAATAGGTAACTCATATAAATAAAACTATCATTTGCAGTCTTATTATGATTTATAATAGATCAGGAAGAATTTTCTTCATCTCTTCCTTCAGCGGTGACATTCTCTAGAAAACCCTCATTTTATATACCCAAATTGGGTTGTCGTTTACAAGAGTTCTAGTAAGCAAAATCCTCTGCGACAAATTAATAAGAACTTCTCCTAATCTTACGAAGGCTATAAAAGAATATGATTTCTTCCATAGGCAACCGATAGGTCTGCCTTGTATGTTCTATTTTACTACCATAATGTTCCACACTTCTGTTGTTGCTCGCTGCTGCTTACATACCTATCTATTGTCACTGTGATAGCCTTATTTCATTGGGAACATATTTTTGTTCTATTGTTTAATCATACTGTATCTAGATAATCACACTCGAAATTGCAAATGGTTCGGTTTTAATAGCGCTTCCATACTCAATAGTAGACCAGCCGAATTGCATCGATATGTGGAAATGATCTCCTCGTTGCATAAATCATCTATAATGCAACCAACCGAGCCGTTAAGGGCAATTTAATGGTTTTACCCTACAACAAGACAATAATTTTGTCAAACCGCTTAAATTGTACTGTAAACCACTACCTTGACTAGTCATGATTCCGGGCTGAAATGAATTCTTATATGTTGTTAAATATACTATGTACTATTTTATATAATTCTATATTTGATATTTCTTGTTGGCGTTCACTTTCCTTTTGTTCTTTTCTTTTTGAACGCTCTTGTTTGGACAGCTTGTCGTAATGATATGTTTTGACAATGTGTAGATTTCCATGTTTATCTTGCCTTAGTTTTTGACATTCTGTTTTAGATACAAGTTTTTGACATAGTGGACAATATAACAGTCTATGCATGTTGCTTTTGGATTCTAATATATGATGGTTATTGTCTTGAAACCACGTCATTCTTTTCCTATCTTACTTATACTGTGAGCGTACATATTATTAAAATATT
Organism: Nitrososphaeraceae archaeon; assembly: GCA_035252175.1. Taxonomy (GTDB): domain Archaea; phylum Thermoproteota; class Nitrososphaeria; order Nitrososphaerales; family Nitrososphaeraceae; genus JAFAQB01. Next base: position 4,650 of record DATFDI010000008.1, on the reverse strand, counting down.
ATTGGTGTCGCTTTCAAGAAAATCTTATGCTACTGATGCCAATATAAAGGGACATCTACAGACCATTATTTTGTGGCACTCGATACTATATGCAAATTTTCAGCTGCCAATAATAGTCGGTACCTTGATTTTTTCGAAATAGCTTGGTATAGTGTGCCATCAAATCAGCAACAGCAATCAAACCTGCTATGCCTACCATGCAGATTCAAGCTCGTCTTGTAGTTTCGATTCTCTCTCCCTTTTATTATCAAGATAAAACAGTATACCCAAGATAATATAAAAGACGATCGGATGGCTGCATATGAAGAAAGCATACTTTGAACAAGGCAAGATGAGCTCATTGTGTATCTATGTTGCCTATAACAAAGTGCTAGAACAACAAAAAAACTACTGACAATGAAAGCCGACATCACAGACATGTCCTCAGGTATAATAGATATAAATGATATACCGGATATTGCTACTTGGAGTAAGAAACTCCAAGCTAAGGAAAATGCGTCAGGGATAATTACAAATAAAGACCAATTAGTGGTATTGGCCTCAGAGATAAAAAAGCACTCAAAAGAGATTTGATTGTAGACCCGGCCAATCGAAAAGAAGTGGAAGAAGCAACAAAGTCTGGACCTCTATTAACAGATGAGGCTGATTTGTAACGATAATATGTTAAAGGTTATAGGCAACTCTACTGCACTAACATATTTCATATGTGATATGTCCTAGCCAAATGAGCCGACAAGTCATAGCTAATTTATAAGAGTCTAAATCTCTAGCCATAGATCATCGATATAATAATAGATCCTGTTATTTGTGTACAAGTCTCCATTTTCTCGATCGCTTAGCGGATTCAATATAAAGTAATACCTTGTTGGATGTATATTTGATTCTCACTTCTTATCAAGTCTATCAATATTTATACTTAATTTGCTATTGGCTAAATTGATAGATTCATTCTCCAAAGCCAGAACTAGCATAAAATTTTGATAGGTTTAAGTATGAATAGCACAATTGGACTCACTTGTGTGGCAGTTTTTGGATGCCTAAAGTGTGCTTTTCTAACCATGCTATTTATCGTCATGGCTTTATTATTTTAAAATCTCGTTGACATAATGCTTATATCATATTGTCGTATAATACCGTACTGCTCCTTCATGCCAAAACCTGGATTTAAATCTATTACAGTAAGCGAAAATGTATACACAAAATTCTTTAAAGTTTATCAGGAAAACAAAAGAGGACTAGAACTGAAAGGGATAAGAAGCTTTTCTGGCTACCTTACAAGTATGATGGAGGAGATGATGGTAAAGTATGAAACATTCGCAAAGCACGCTCCTTACATGGAAAAACTTTCTATAGATCAAAATCGGGTTGTACTTAAAGATAATAACCGAAATAGAATTGTAGAAGTCTTGCTAAAAGAAGGGGAGTTGCAGTGTTTGCTAGACGAGAGATTTGATTGTGTACATGTTGGTTTTGTTTATTCTCTTCCTGAAATATATTATCAAAATAACGGGATTAAATCTTCTGCCCGCTCTGGATATGGGGAAATAATTTAGATCCCAGCGTTGTAGTTATAGTTTGTGACACGATATGATACTTGTCTTGATCGCTGATACATTTCGAATAAGTTGGTGAATGCACGATCGATGATCTATAACAGATTTTATAGTATCATAAGTACTAGTAATAGTGCTTATGACCTGTATTTGTAAATCAATTCAGATGGACTAGCAAAAATACATATTAATTTAGACGGAATGTCTACACCACCTGCTATGAATATAAATAAATTACTCCTAAAATGGGCAAAGGGGACAAATATTAAAGATAAACTTGTATTTTTCAGGATCAAAAATGTCTATCTGGCTATTGCAGTTGTAAGCAAGATAGTTTTGTGTAGAAAAGGCTAGACTAGCTATTATACGGTAAAAGAAGAATTAGTTTTATAGGCTTTTTATTGTATTGATGTGGAGGGACATCCAGGTTATTGCACGACTTTAACTTTCATAACAACACTGACTATATACTGGGCTCATTCATGTGTTTGAGTTGACTTACGATACTGCCGATTGACAGCCAAGATTATTGCTCTGTAGTCTGTTATAATATCCATATTGCTCAGCTCATCTGCTAATTTTCACCACAAATGCTGACGTTTGTAGTATAAAAATATTATAAATGCTATTGTAAATACTGGATCGAAACGAAGAAAATAAGAATTAATTGTTGAATCGCTGGTTCGATTGAATACATATGTTAAGTGCGTAGTTTCGACGATCAAATCTGCAGTTGTGGGTATTTGCTGTACTGACTGCGCCGAATTGGATGGATGAAAAGAGACGGACTGCATAATGCTAAAATGTCAACTGCAAAATTACCCTGAAGCAGATCCTGAGTTAGTAACACGTATGTTGCTAGGTTACTCCAATAAGAATCCCCCGTAGAAACTTTACTTCTTATTCTTCTTGCTACTCCTTCCTTTCGCTTTTTTTTCTGTTACTTTTTTCTTCTTTGATTTGATTGGATTGCTTCTTACTGGAGTAATTTTACTGTTAATCTTCGTTGTCTCTCTTAATTGTTTTATTTGACCCTCTAATGACTCTACTATATCTGTTAATTTGTTGAGTTGAACAGATTGTGCTTTGACTAGATCATACAGATCATCACTATCCTCACTCCCTATACTATCATCTACGACTGACATTTTTTCTTCTATATTAGGCTCTTTTGTTACTGTAACTATCTCTTCTTTCACTATTTCCACTGGCTGAGCAGCAAAACCCTGTTCTTCTGTTAATTCATCATCATCTTCCTCTTCCTCGTTCTCTTCAAATGCGTTAATACGGAATTCATCGCCATATTCATGTGACATACTTGGGTTTATGTACACAATGCCTAAAATCAGTTTCGATTACTTTCCAACTATCCTATAATATAGCTAACCGATCCTCAGCGCCGTAATAGACGCTAGATTTTCTATCAGAGCATCAGTATTGAACGTAAACCTTTCGATCACTGACCATTGTCTCTTTTCATCAGGGGTCGCGTTATATTCGAGTATTATTGTATGATTTTTCAAGAAATAGTCTATTGGCATAAAGTGTAACATTGGAAACTTCTTCAAACCGCCGGAAAAATATTCTTCCAGCTCTTTCTTGTTTATTATTGTTGACGAATCTCGATTAGGATATAATGATTTAATTTTAGGACTACGGAATGATATACTCTCCGAGTAGAGAGAAATAACTTCCCTTCGATTATGATCATTCCATGCTGTAATCCACTTATGAATATGCTCTTTTGCAAACTGGTCATCAATTTCCATATTATAATCAATAACAGTATGATCTTTATTTATCATGTTTCAATTATTCTTTGTATTTGTGTATAGGATGACTCTGAATGTTTCGTGAATTCTGTTAATTATGATAGTATGGTGTAAGAGACTTGTTAAAACTGAATCATTAGCCGCATGTTATGCGCCGGCTTTCAAGGTGGGAATAATGAATTGTTGTTGAGAATGATAACTCGAGCAGTCGACAAAGAACTGGTTGATAGACGAATTATGATGATTCACGTCTCTCACTACGATGCTATTGTCACTAATACCATCAGCATCATTATCCGCAGCTTTACCACTCTTGACTCTCATATTTTACAACCGCTCACACCGTCGCTCCAATAGCTTACTCCTTTCCAGTGACTGCTATTTCCTCTAGAAGAACCCTCAGATTCTATAATCTAAGCATCCACTGATAGTCATAATGCCAATGAAAATCCGTGCAAATACTGAATTAAAAAATTTAATATTTAAAAAGTATTAAGATGCAGCTCATCTCGTATTGTTCGTGGTAGTATATATATATATATATATTGATTATATAGTCACTTTATCGCTTTTATCCATGTTTGACTTCACTGGGCTGCTGATTCCATCTGCGGGTGAGGCATGGCTATGCTCATATTTATAGCTAGAGCGATAGGCGTGAGCATATGGTTAGTATAAAGAAAATATGACGGCTACAAATGTAAAAATGACAATTTTCCAGATAATATACAATATTGTCACTTTCAAAACAGTTACATTTATGTTATCTCGCAATCTATATCTTATTGAATTTTTTGGTACAAAACAGTTTTCCTATGAGAGAATGGCATGTTCAGCACATGGAAAAGACAATAATCAAGTTTGTAACAGGTTTATCTGCTGATGCTAACAGATGGGAGAAAAGGCAGAATAAACGATATGGTGGATTGGCAAACGTTTGCAAACAAATAGGCTATGACATAAAACATGGCGTTACAACTGAGCAAGTCGCTTTGCTGTTGCAAAAAATAAGAAATGATTCCTCTTTTTCACATCTTCAAAAAAATGATGAATCTATGGAACGATTGAACGAACTTGATAAACACTTTCTGCCATCAAAGCAAGAAATTATTTATGCTATTGGGGATCGCGTTCACATTTAGGCATTCTAATTCCTGAGGAGTACCTGTTCTAGTTCACATCATTAATTTAGCTCAAGGCGATTCATCAAATCTTTGTATCTATTTCTGAGTGTCACTTCTGTAACTCCTGCTGCATCTGAGAGGTCACCTTGAGTTATATTCTCGCCTGTTTTTATAGATGACATATAAAGTACTGATGCTGCA
>DATFDI010000007.1:0-7875 GCA_035252175.1 Nitrososphaeraceae archaeon | reverse complement strand
AAGACTTTAAATCCATTGTCATATAGATATCTCATCTCAGCATCAAACAGATTCACAGTAGTATCAATGGGTCTATTACTATCGCTTAAATCAGGATAATTAACGAGGATGTGATATACAATTATAGGGATTGCGCGTACTATTCCATCCTTGTTATAGGTATTCTGGCTATTAACAGCTGAGAGGAATTTTTGAAACATCTGTGCATTGTTGTACTCAAAGCGAAACTTATCACAGGTACCGCTGTTACCATTACTGGAGCTGTTAGCAGAGCAGCCCTGGTCAATATGCTTATGAGCCCAGCTGTTAATCGAATATCTATTTTCAGGTATTACTTTTCCATCATTAAGAGATATTCCGCAGTTGACTCTCTGCTGCTGATTGTTAACATTACCACTAACATCTCCGCCACACTGCAAAAGACTTAGTGCAGATGATTTGGTATCAGTTCTGGCTAAATCGTAGTATTTGGCAACCGTGTTTACAATCTTCGGGTTATCTGCTCCTTTGCCATTAGGATATGCAAAAATTGTTGGATTGAATCCATGGTTTTCTAAACATTGTTTTGACTGACCTATTTCATAATCCAAATCTGCCTGTGACGACAAGCCATCTAAGTTTGGGTGATTCATAGTATGTGCCTCAATATCCATTCCATCTTGTTGCAGTGCTGCTATTTGCTGCCATGTAACTGATATGTCTTGATCATGATATCCAGCCTCTACCCAATTGCATACTTCAAAGAATGTTGCTTTAAAACCATATTTGTCTAGGATAGGTTTGGCGTAAGTATAATCGCTTTCATGCGAGTCATCAAAGTTTATGATCACAAGTTTGTTTGAAGGAGATTCAACTCTTGATGTTGGTTCAGGTTGTTGGTTGGTGTTATCGGTCGTTTTATGTTTACTAGTATTACCATGGCTACTCGTCTTATCTGAGGAAGTTGATGTCTTTATTTTCTTGGCATCAACGTCTGTAGTAGCACTGTAAGTACCTATGAATATTACGAAGATTGCCAGTGTTAAGATAAAGAAATCCCTAGTACCAGATAATATCATAGCTGTTGTTGCTCGACCCAATACAATGATGGTTGTGTTGACAATCGATCCCATGATTGTTGTAATTACATGTGGCTTGAACTGGAAACGTTGCCAAAGTGTGATTCATACTAAACTATATTAGTAAATTATAATCCTATATATATCAATTAAAAATATTTTATTACTGTTATCGTACTAATAGAAATATCAGAAAAAAATATTAGAAATTTGTATCCACATGAGTCCGGCGAGCGCAAGCATCAGTAATGATAAAGCATTAGAATTACTTAGAATTGAAATAAGCATTACTGATGGCATCTGGATATATGTGAAAAGCAACTTGCCGCATAGCTGATTTGAACTATTGCATTCTCTTCTTCTTTTTCTTACTCTACATTCTTAATCCTAGATATGATATCGTCAAATAATGGTCAGATAGACGTCAAATATGCGTCAGATGGTGGTCAAATAGCCGTCAAATAGAAAATGTGAGTAAAATAGGTGAGGTAATTTTGAATATTATCATAGCATTATCGACACTTTGTTAAGAAACAAATGCTAATATTTTTGAAGAAAGAGGATCTATTATAATTGTTAAAGATGCCTGCAAGGATTCCTAGAAATATACAAGAAAATGTTGTTAGAGAATGGCTAAAAGGAACGCCGAGGGATGAAAATGCTAAAATAAATGGTATAGGATGCGGGACGGTAACAGCCATCGTACAAGACTGCCTAGAATTTAGTCCTGAATTTGTACTTCTACATGAAGTCGCAATAATCATCAGGAAGGCAGACATGCAGCTTACAGAGGTTGCAACTAGCATAAGACTCAAAAGGATCCTAAATAGAATCGGATTGGACCAAGATAAAGCAGAAACTTTTCTTGAAAATTTGAGCGTGCATTGCTTCAAATCCGGCTTAAAAGAACACAAATTTATTGATCTTGTAAACTACATCGGTTCTTTGTTAGATAACCTCGAAATGAGACTAGAGGAGATTCCCTCTTATATCAGTAAAAAGAATGAAGAACTGAGTAGAAAAAGAAAACAAGTTGAAGACGTTGAACTAAAGGAGAAACGCGTAGTACAAAAATATGGCGCGACGATGGAGCAGCTTGAACAGTACATGCAAGATAAACCGCTAGTTGATAAATGTCAATTGCAAAGAAGAACTAGGCAGAGGGATTTTTTACGAGAAGAACTTTCAGTCAAGCAGTTGGAAGATTTCTTGCTTAAGGATGTTTTTGTATCTGAGCATGAGCTTGAAAGAGCAAGTGAGGAATTGGATACTCCGCTAGATGCGCAGGAACTATACAGAATGGCCAGAGAACTCTTTTCAAATCCTAGCAACTACAGTGATATCATAAAACTGTTTAGAGAACACAAGTCAAATAAAAAAGCCTAAAGTTGGTAGCTTAGTTTTTATCTGGCAGAAAAATAGACCCAGTCTCGTCGCTGCCTCTGCTACCTCCATTTGTAATACCTGATAGCATAATTTCTATGACTACCTGTGCATCAATTGCGTGAATCCCTATTATTGCATCATTAGACCATGGATTGATGTCCTCAGCTTCTCAGTCAGCCTGCTAGGTTTCTATTCACGTGTTAGGTCACAAGCTATTATTTAGGGATTGAGCCGGTCCTGTCAAACAATAATAATATCCCCATGTTACAATCAGAAGAAGAAACGTAATGAGAAGCTATCAGATTCTAACTATAATAGGATCTTTATTTGTCATTTATGATCTATTTTTTGCTGCTCGTCAAGTATCAATATCAGTATTACTCATCAATGTGTATTCTATCATATCTATGTTCCTTTTTAAAAACAATACCAAATCAATTGGTGTTGGATTAATCGTACTGACTATACTCATGTTTTATGCGATAGGCAATTTTCATGTCTTGCAATTCAGACAGCTCGAGATGGCATTTTTCATTGCTGGAGCCGTTACCGCATTGAGGTACAAAGTGTAACAGTTCCTCTACTACGATGATAAAAATTATTCCTGGCTTCTGATCTCCTCGTCAACTTAGAGGCTTCCGGTTAAGCCAATCCGTTACGAAGAATTAATTAGTCTAACGAAAGCATTTGTTCCCACATTCCCAACCTGAAGTACAAAACTGAAACCAATTGTGCAATATAACCTTTATACAAAATATTCTTTACTCTACATGATGCTCGTAAATTAATTGATCGTAAAACCTTACAGACTTTGTATTTACAAATTCAAGCATTCCGAACCTAGATAATTCTCTACCGAATCCGCTATTCTTCACACCTCCGAATGGAACCCGCGGATCTGAAACTACGACATTATTCACAGTTACCATGCCTGATTGAACAATAGACGATAGTGCTTCTGCTTTCTCCAAATTCTGGGTCCATATACTTGCGCCAAGGCCAAACTTGGAATCATTTGCAATTCTAACTGCTTCTTTTTCATTCTCAACAGTAATTATCGGAGCCACAGGACCAAATACTTCTTCCTGAGCTATTTCCATGTGTGGTGACACATTTCTAAAGATAGTTGGGCTATAGAAGTAACCTTTGTCTTTCACTCTTTCTCCCCCTGTAAGAAGCTCTGCCCCCTCCTTGAGGGTTCTATTTACTATACCTTCCATATTTTCAAGACTCTTCACGTTGACGACTGGTCCGATCTCTGTATCTTCTGATAGAGGATCTCCTACTTTTAGTCTTTCAGTTTTTTGTACGAATTTTTCAACAAATTCGTTTGCCACTTTTTTTGTAACAATAAACCGTTTGGATGCTATGCAGCTCTGTCCACAATTAATAAATCTACCTTTAACGGCTCCTGTAGATGTCTTTTCGATATCAGCATCATCGCAGACAATGAAAGGGTCACTTCCACCTAATTCCAAAACTGTTTTTTTTATTCGTGAAGTAGCTCTTTGTGCGACTTTGGCACCCACTGGAACACTTCCTGTAAAAGTTATTGCGTTAACCCCACTTGAATCTATAAGATTCTCTGCAATTCTTGAATCTCCAACAATTGTTTGGAAAATACCGTGTGGTACCCCAGCCTTATCGAAAGTATTTTCAATCTCTATCCCGCATTGCATCGTTGCGCTTGCAGGTTTCAGTACTATAGTATTACCAACCATCAATGAAGGAGCAGCAAATCTTAGTCCCTGCCAGTAAGGAAAATTCCATGGCATTATGCTTCCAACTACCCCAAGCGGTTGGAAGGTTACTATGCTTTTTCTAGCATCTGTGTTAACTACTTCATCGTTAACAAATATTCTTCCATGGTCCGCAAAATACTCTGCAGTCCAGGCACATTTCTCTACCTCGGATCTTGATTCCTTTATTGCCTTGCCCATCTCCTGTGTGGCAGTTCTGGCTAGGTTTTCTTTATTTTTTCTAAGTTCTTTAGCAAAGGCATAAAGGAAATCTGCACGCTTATCAATATCTTCTTTCCATTCTAGGAATGCTTTGTTCGATCTCTCTACTGTATCATTTAACTGTTCTTCAGTAATGAGTTCATACTCGTTAAGAATCGCTTCTGTGGATGGGTTTATCGTCTTTAATTTTTTCCGATTACTGCTTGTTGTTGTAGACAATAGATGTGTTACAACTTCATCCTTTATGGACCTATCATTTCACTCCTAGCCAGTCATTGTAATTGTTTGTGGAAATCTCATCAAGCAGACTTTTTGCTTCAACCGTAGATTTGTTTCTATTATTGCTTTTTCACTGTCCTTTACTTGTGGCATTAATATCTACAGCTACAGCCATAATCTATGCGGTTTAAGTGTTGTATATTTACTAAATTGGTTTTATTACTTATCGGTATCTAACTAGAAATAAAGAATGTCATAAAACCGGCAGGCAGCATTCTCATGCTTATGAATCAATACTACCTGGAACGATTTTTCGAGCTGGTCTATAGATGCAATTTGTTATGGTTGGAAATATGTTATTGACTTTACTTTGCATTTTCATCAGACTCCCAAATGGCAAATACGTTGTTTTCTGTATCAGAACAGAGTGCAAAATAACCCATCCCGGGTACTGCGTGCTTAGGAGTAAGGACTTGACCTCCTGACTTCTGTACTTTAGATGAGTATTCATCGACTGAATCTACGCCTATATAATTAGTAATGTTATGCTCAGCCATTTGTCGTTTCATAATTCCACCACCTACTCCTTTATTTCCTTCATGATCGGTTGTGGTTATTCTCCAATATTCAATTGGCTGACCTGTTGCGACCGATGTTAGCTCGCTATCATCCACAGGGCTATGTAATTTTTCAATATTCCAGCCGAACAGATTATCATAGAATTTCTTGGCCCTTTCAACATCATCTGCAGGTATTTCAAAATGAACTATTGTTGGCATTTGTTCCATCACTTCCGCCTACTCTAATATGAAAAATCTCGTTGTTCCATAAAAGAAGTCACAAACTGATTGGAGCGTGAAACTCGAGCGGGTCTCTTATTATCTTTCATATTTGTGGAAGCTTCACCTGTATGCTTGCGATCGCGATAGAAAAGCGTCTCCATAGATGCTTTATCTTCCTCAGTATATGGACTAGTCTTACCCATGTCTGTAATTCCCTCCGCCGACGCCGTTATGATGCCTAGCTTGAAAACTAAATGCTGAACTCCACAATACCTTATTATTTCACCAAATTGTTGATTTAGCCGTAACATTGCACCATAATTCTTGCTTGGTCCTAGGCAAGTTAAGTTGTCTACCTCGCTGCTAGTCATCTGTTTAATTTCTGCAGTCCGACATTTACTCATGCGCATTAGTATTCAAAATATACTTAATAAATATGCAAGAGATCAAAAGAATAGTTGCAACAGCATTCACCTACAACCAAAACAAAGCTGGTGGGGGTTGTTGGAAGATGTAATCTTAAATAAGATCGCATTAATATCCCTTGACTTCATCAGTAAATGAAAATGAAAAGAGAACAAGGACAAATTTTTGATCTAATAGTAATAGGGACTGGTACTGCGGCCTCTACTGCCGCATCAGAGTGTAGCTCTGCTGGTTGGCATGTAGCAATTATCGATTCCCTTCCATTTGGTGGGACATGTGCTCTACGTGGATGCGACCCAAAAAAAGTTCTTGTTGAGGCAGCGAGGATAATTGATTCCAGTCAGAGGCATGAAGGCAAAGGAATAATCGGTTCACATGGGATTAGTATTAAGTGGTCTGACCTAATACGGTTTAAAAGGACCTTTACCGATCATTTCCCAAGCGATAGAGAGGATAGTTACATAAAGGCGGGTATTGCTCCGTTTCATGGTCATGCAAGGTTCATTGGTCCTACTAGCGTTGAAGTCAATGCCCATCACACCCAAGATAACAATAATACTGTTCTCAATGGAAAGCATGTTTTAATTGCTACAGGATCAAAGCCTATGAACTTAAATATTCCTGGTTCAGATAATATTATAACAAGCGATCAATTCTTAGACTTTGACGGGAATAATTTACCAAGTAAAATAGTATTTATTGGTGGCGGCTATATTTCATTTGAATTTGCCCATATTGCGGCACGAGCAGGAGCAAAAGTTACAATTCTGCATCGTGGTGACACGCCATTAGAACACTTCGATCCGGACCTTGTTAAAAAGCTGCTTGACAGAACCAGAGATATCGGTATTGATGTGATATTGCGGGCAACGGTTAACAGGGTTGATACAATACCATCGCTATCATTGTCATCTAGATCGAGCATCAGTGATGACGGCACAAACAAGTTTGTTGTGCATTATTCTTCTTTCTCATTGGATAGCGCAAATAAAGATAAGAAGACATCAAAGATTGAAGCCGATATGGTAGTTCATGGTGCAGGTAGAGTACCAAATATTGATGGACTTGATCTTCTAAATGCTGGCGGAGTGCAATATACACACAAAGGTATAACAGTAAACGAATATCTACAAAGCGTATCAAATCCAGCGGTTTACGCCGCCGGCGATGTTGTGGCTAACATGGGCTTGCCGTTAACTCCTGTAGCAAGTTATGATGGAGCGGTTGCAGCAAATAATTTGATCAGAGGTAATACCTTGAAGTCCAACTATTCTGGTCTACCTAGCGTAGTGTTTACCATCCCTCCTCTTGTCTCTGTAGGTATGCAAGAAAAACAGGCAAAAGGACAAGGGCTAAGGTTCAATATCAAATATGAAGATACCTCTGGCTGGGCTTCGTCAAGGCGAGTGGGTGAAAGTTGTGCGGCATTTAAGATACTGACAGATACAGAAACAGATAAAATATTAGGGGCTCATATTCTAGGTCCCCATGCTGAGGAAGTAATAAACATCTTTTCGATAGCTATCAGATTAGGACTCACAAAAAAGGACATTAATGACCCTATACTTTATACCTATCCAACTAACTCTTCAGATATCCTGTATATGCTATAAAGTGTACAAAAGCATTGTCAATATCGCCTTGTTATATGTCCAGAATTTTGCCCATAAATAGTTTTGTCGTCAATCAGCCAGTTTAACACTAGCTATAGAAAATGTTCACTCCGATATTTTTTCATGATACTTCGTGATGCTTTCATGGGACCGAGTTCCGATATGTCAACTCAAGAAGAAGATGTATTTCCGGCAGATAAGACCTTTAGCTGAAGGTACCAGACTGTAGATATCTGGTTAGAATTTCCGTAATATGCTTTTTTCCTTTTTGCTCCTACCTGTCGACAACTAATTTAGCTCAAGGCGATTCATCAAATCTTTGTATCTATTTCTGAGTGTCACTTCTGTAACTCCTGCTGCATCTGAGAGGTCACCTTGAGTTATATTCTCGCCTGTTTTTATAGATGACATATAAAGTACTGATGCTGCA
>DATFDI010000006.1:0-40963 GCA_035252175.1 Nitrososphaeraceae archaeon | reverse complement strand
CCTCGTAAATGGATTTGTTCCGGTAATCACTTCGCCCAGATCTGCCTGGTAGATAGATTCTCCAGCTTTAACATCACGAACCTTTGTGAGATCGATAACCACAGCATGCTCAACGTTATTACCAGTAATAGTTGCAGCTACTAATTTTACACTCTTGGGAGAGCTGAGTGAAACGTGACCACCAATAATACGAAATGGCGTTACATCAGCAACTGGTCTATATCCATTGCTTGCAAAGGTAGATTTGCCTAGTCTCACAGTTTCCAAGTCTACCAAGGGCGCGGTAATACTCGGAGAAGTGGTTACCGCCCTTGATTGCGAATTTTTAACTATGCTGTTGATTACATTCTTGCTAATTCGGGCTGGTTCATTATTAACAATGACACTTCCCGCTGAGGCGGAGGCTGAGGCTGAAGCACCGCCTGAAGCACTCGAAGAGGAAGAAGCACCAGTTGATTGAGCTTTAGAAGTTTGTTCAGTCAGCAGAGGAATAAAGAGGGTTCCAATAATGATAAAAACAGCCAGGGAGGCACTTGGTAAAAATCTGTACCTGCATGATGAGCGTATGAATGTACCAAACATAAATCACCAACGTTTACATTATATAAATAGGGTTCGGCCAGTTTATTCTGAATAACATGTAATCGAATTAGCTATTGAAATTCCAGAATGTCAAGTCATTTCCTATGCCGGTTCTTTCCGACATTACCGTGACGTAATTTAGAAACATTACTTGCTGATAGAGACATGTTATCAATTTAGCTGTTGCTTTATCTATAAGTCACGATACTCACTATAAATAATTGCAAATGGCCCCATAACTTAACTTTAAATACCCTTCATACAGTTCACCGCTCATTACATAATGAGTTTCTCAAATAAAATGGATTATGATATTATCATAGCTGGTGGAGGCTTGGCTGGGATGATTGTAGCATCCTCTGCAGCATATTATTCAGGACAGACATTACGCATTCTTGTTGTCGATAGAAATCCTATTAATGACCTCGGTAAAAAAACCATGAATGGATGGATATGTGGCGACGCAGTTGGTAAGAATTCTGTTGATTACATGTCGAATCGTATTGGTATCAGGTGGGCGTATCCAGAAATTGAACACTGTGTAAAGGGTGTAATTGCTTATTCCCCGGATCACGAAACTGCTGTCCCATTTGACGGGGACGGGTATATTCTGAATAGGAAATTGTTACCACAAAAGCAAATGAAAGATGCCTTAAAAGTAGGAGTAGAATTTAGAGACAGGGTAACTCTGCGTTCCCTTATCATACAAGATAACAATACAGTAATTGGTGTTGAGGGCGAAGACTTAGTTAATAAAATAAAATTCAAGAAGACAGCGAAAATCGTAATTGACTGCACCGGAGTTACATCTCTACTGAGAGTTAACCTTCCAATTAAATCTTTTATTCAAAGAAGAATCGATAGGGATGATCTTGAGGGTACTGGTAGGTATATTTACAATTTTGATCTCGCGAAGGAAGACAAGACGTACTTTGATCCGGATTATTGCATAATACATTTGGATCAGCAACTAGCACCCGGTGGCTATGCCTGGGTGTTCCCTAAGGGAAGTAACAAGGCTAACATAGGTCTTGGAGTACAACAGAAAACTCTTGATGCGCTTAATAAGCAAATGCAAGTTCATCGAGATCTCAAGATACTTATTGATGATTACGTGAGGAGCAATGCCGTTATTGCAAATCCAAGAATGTCAGATGGAGAAACAGATCAAGGCAATAGCTGGGGAACCTGGCAGGTCTCCGTCAGAAGACAGAATGATTGTATGGTTGCTAACGGTTATATGCTAGTAGGGGACTCGGCCTGGATGCCAAAGCCGTTAGATGCTGGGGGAATCGGACCCGCTATTATAGCAGCGACTATTGCAGGCAAAATTGCAGTTGAAGCGCTTCAGGCTAACGATGCATCAGAAACGGCATTATGGAAATACAATAAGGAGTTTATCAGCGAATATGGTTACAAGACTGCAGGATTGGAGGTATTTCGAAGAATGTTACAAGGACTGACAAATGAGCAGATCAATTACGGAATGAAGCATTTCTTATCCAAAATGGATGTAGAAAAGATCAGTAGGGGCGAACATCCCGAATTTGGAACCGTGGAAAAATTGGGCATTTTTATAAGAGGGGCTCTCAACAGAAAGCTTGCTGAAAACCTAAAATACACTTCTGAATTAAACCAGAAACTCGTACAACACTACGGAGAATACCCATCAGGTCCACAATCATTTCCACAATGGCAGGCAAAATTAATCAAGTTTTTGGTAGAGGCATTTTCTAGGTTTAGATGAGTTCAAGAATGCAGGATATTAACCTTAACAGAAGCATTAGGATGCAAATAACTAAGAAGCTATCTGCATTTCTGATATTCTAACACCCTTGTTTTTTCTGCACTTTATGAGCGGCAGGGTCGAGTTTCCTTTCAAGACTATCAATA
This sequence comes from Nitrososphaeraceae archaeon, assembly GCA_035252175.1. Lineage (GTDB taxonomy): Archaea > Thermoproteota > Nitrososphaeria > Nitrososphaerales > Nitrososphaeraceae > JAFAQB01. Next base: position 38,488 of record DATFDI010000006.1, on the reverse strand, counting down.
GCTCTTATTAGCTTGTCTCTCCTCGCTTCTTCTGTAACTATCGCTCGAACATCTTCTATAAGCATTTTTGCAACATCCAACTTTCTCCTCATTCCAGATACCAAGTGATCATAAACGGCGAATGGATATATAGAACCATAAATATCTTGCATCAAAGAGAATAACTTTGCTGCATCTTCCCCTCTGCCTGTTCTCATCCTGTCATAGACCATTCTCTTGATTTCCCCTATACAATCTAAGAGTCCAGTTATATAGGACGGACCTGATACATTCAAATCTCTCATACTGGGGATTGCTGAATTATCTATTACAGATTTCAGACCATATGCCTCTACGATTTCCTGCTCGGCTGCTGAAACGTACTTGTATAGATCAGTCTTAGAATATTGCCTCAATTCGTCTAGCATGATCTTCGCTTGTTGCATATTTATTTCCGCTTTTTCCATTTGATTATGGTGCATCGCGACAATTGCCTTGCTACAAATCGAAATCACATCCCGAGTTTCTTTGATCAGTTTCTCTCGTCTTTCCTCCACATCTTTCAAGTCGTTATTAATCTCATCCAAAGAATTCTGAACGTTGTCTAGCAACATCTGCTAGATTGATTTAGATTCAATAAAGAGTTTTTGTTGAGATTCAATTTCCTCGGTCGATCGTAATATTTCCCTCAATAGGTATATGACTATATTGTATACATATTCTCAGTTTACTAAATGTCTCAGTTTACTAAATGTTTATTTTATGCAAGCATTGGAGTAGTGCATTTTTGGGACAAAGTATCTAATGTTAAAAGGGGAGCAGTATCATCATCAATTGCTGACAATATTGCTATTAATGGGTTATTACATATTTTCCTATAGTAAGTAGAACGTTCAAATGAGAATGGATGGTTGTTTACATGGGCAATATTCGTAGGAGTAGGGGCTATAGCTTCGAACATACTCTGGTGCAGAGACTGAACAACGGTGTATGGAATGCCAGAAGGTTGGGCGGTTCAAGTACTGGTCTGCCTGATATTATCGCGGTTAACAATACCGACGCAATATTGCTATCTATAGAGGCAAAGTCAGGTACAGGAGATATACTCTATGTACCCCAAGACCAGATAAAAAGAAGTTTGTTAATTCGAAATATGTTCAGTTTTTACACAACGCGACATTTTATATTAGCTTTCAAGTTTATGAGGAAAAAAAGGTACATGAGAAAAGGCCAAATTGTCTATGAGCGCAGGAAGTTGATTGAATACTACAAGGTTGCAGATATTTTTGATGACATTGAGGATATCGATGCTGTGAAATGTACGTATGATGGAAAGATGTTTTCCGTTAAAGGTGGTCGATCCAGAACCATAAATTTACCGGATTATATAATGCCTTTTCATTATAATAATGATAACGCTGTACTCTAGATATTCTAAGCCCTTTAAATCCTAGCCTAAAATCGAATCGACTTCATCTAAATATATATTTAGAAGAAACTTTTTAAAATAATATTTATAATTTGGCCGGGCAACGGATGTTAAAGAAACGATTCAGAGTCGAGGAGGCTATCACTTCTGATCAAATGTATAGCATAGAGGACAAAGCTCACAACTTAATTGGGATGAGACGTGTATATATGATGGAAAACGCAGGACATGGCGTAGCGGACTTTTTAATTTCAAAATTCAAGAGTAAATTAAAAGGGAGGCAAATTGTTGCGATGTGTGGTACTGGCAATAACGGTGGAGACGGGTTAGTAGCATCAAGACATCTTTCTTTTTATTATGGCGCTAGAGTTACAATAGTATTGTTGGGGTTGACCAATGATCTCCGAACCGAGGAAGCAAAAATAAATTGGCAAATTATTCAAAAAATGGATTCAGTAGAAAGCATGTCTTGTAATAAAATCACTGATAGAATTAAAAGAGCTATTGAAAATGCAGATATAATCATAGATGGTATTTTCGGAACCGGAATAAGAGGTGAAATTCGTGAACCGCAAGCATCGGCTATAAAACTAATAAACAAATCAAAAGCCTATGTCGTTTCAATAGATATTCCCTCAGGCATCGATCCTAACACTGGCAGGGCACATGACATTAGCATCAGAGCAGACGCAACTGTGACTTTTCACAGAATGAAAATCGGGCTACTTAATAACAAAAAATATACCGGTGTTATCCATGTTGAAAAAATAGGGATTCCTCACGAATCCGAGATAGGAGTTGTCGGTAATCCGACGTGAGAGTTCTACAAATCCCTGTTGGCCAAATGGCAAACTTCTCTTATATTATAGCAGACGAGGGAAAAGGTGAAGCTGCCATAATTGATCCATCATGGGATTTAAACAAGGTTTTTGACGAGCTAAGGAAAAATAAATGGAAAGCAAAATACGTAATAAACACTCATTCACATTTTGACCACATCTTAGGCAATGAGCAGGTAGCCGAAATTACTGGTGCAAATATCATCCAACACAAAAACTCTCAAGTTAATAAACATATATCCGTATCAGAAGGCGACATAGTTGAGGTAGGAGATATCCCTATTAGAATATTACATACTCCAGGACATTCTGGTGACAGTATATGCCTTATCGTTGATGGGCACCTGGTGTTTACTGGTGACACTTTATTCGTCGGAAATTGTGGAAGAGTCGATCTTCCAGGAAGCAACCCTAGGGATATGTACACTAGTCTACTTGATAAGGTCGCAAAGCTCGATGAATCACTCACTGTCTATCCTGGTCATGATTATGGACCAACCCCGACATCCAATATAGGCAAAGAAAAGATGACAAATGATGTACTAAGACCTAGATCCATGAAAGAGTTTTTACAATTTATGGCAGCTGACGAGTAGAATTGAAAAGACCTAAAGAACAGTCTAAATTTTGTGATATTCAATGCTTAAATGAACCGCAGTCGAAGCTTGAAGAATTCTTGACTCTCAATCCCATCTTTTTATGTGTAATATCATACACGGAAACAAGCCAGATCCCTGGTATCACAATGGCAGGAGCAAATTCAGACCTCGTAAAATTTACTTCGGCTGCAGACTCTGAATTTCTTTATTATGGGCACTGCAAATGTATTAGCAATGTTCCTGCTACACCTGACGGAAAACCCACTCCAGGTATCATTACTCGAACGGCTCTTCGATTAGCTAATATCCCATTCCTAGTAGTCGACGCTGGATCAAAAATAAAGCCGTCAATTCCTTATATTTCATTTAGCACCAGACACGGAGATGATATCCGAAATGGTATCGCAGTACGATTGAATGACGTAAAAAAACTATATGACTATGGCCATACACTGGGCGTACAGCTTGCAAAAACAAATGATCTGGTAGTAATAGGTGAGAGCATTGCAGGCGGAACCACGACAGCATTAGCGGTTATGATGGCACTAGGGATTGATGCCAAATTCAAAATAAGCAGCAGCATGCCCAACAATCCTCATCGACTGAAAAACAGTGTGGTTTCAAAGGCAATGGGTATGTCACAAATCCATATTGGAGATCTAAAGGACAACCCATTCAGAGCGATATCTTTATTTGGAGACCCTATGATGCCTTCGGTTGCTGGAATAACTTCAGGGGTAGTTACATCTGGAAGTAAGGTCATTCTTGCAGGCGGAACCCAAATGTGCGCAGTAGTCGCTACATTAGCTTCTCTTGACCAACCGCTAAACAACATATCGATAGGCACTACTCGTTATGTAGCAGAAGATTGTTTTTCAAATCTCGTCGAACTTGGAAAATCTGTATCAAATAAGGTACCAATATTCTCATGTGATCTGCATTTAGGCGAATCTGTCAAACCAGGCTTACGGGCTTTTGCAAAAGGTTACGTGAAGGAAGGTGTCGGAGCAGGAGGTGTCTCAATCACATCGATGCTCAAGTCAAACGGTAGAATAAACGGATCCAACTTACTAAAAGCAATAGAAGAGGAGTATGAGGTTGTCGTAGAAAAAACATTGTTGGAATAAAATGCTTGAGTGGAAAACCTTCCAATCGATTATACAATCACGATTTTAACCTTTTTTTACCCATTGTAAACGAACGATCATCGGATCGAACGGTTTGGTTCCTGTTGTTCAAAAAGAACAATATTAATGCTAAATGAACCTTTTTATTTTACCGTCACAGATTTTGCCAAATTTCTTGGATAATCGGGATCGACATTTTTCTTGAGCGCTAGATAATATGCTATGATTTGCAATGAAATGACCTCGATCAATGGGTATAATACATCACCGACATGTGGTATTTTAATGAAATGATCGTAAACATCATTGCATTTATCAGAGATCCCAATAACGGTCGCTCCTCTAGCCTTTATTTCATGTGCACTTGAAAGCGTATCATTGAACGTCGTGTCGCTGGGATTGATTACTATCATAACCGTATTCTTATCGATTAGGGCTAATGGCCCGTGCTTCAATTCACCTGCTGCAATACCCTCCGCGTGAATATATGCTATTTCCTTTATTTTGAGTGCTCCCTCGAGAGCTATTGGATAATGCATTGACCTCCCCAATATGTAAATGTCATTTATATCCTGTAGTGTATCAACTATCTTGGAAATAACATTTTCAGTGGAAAGGACTCCCCGGATAGCCAGGACAAGTTCTGCTTTATTCAATGGAATTCCTATGCAACCACTGCATAGCTTGTCTATAATGGTGTAGATGACCGAGAGCTGCCCTGTGAAACTCTTCGTTGCTGCTACTCCAATTTCGGGCCCGCAATTCAAGGTTAGAGAACAATCGCTAATGCGTGCCAAGGACGAGGTTGGGATATTAACGATTGAAAGTATCTTTGCCCCCATTTGCTTAGCTGATTTAACTGAATGCAAAACATCAGCTGTTTCTCCACTTTGAGAGATCGCGATTACTATAGTATTATCATCAACTTGTCCAAGGGTGTATTCAAATTCGCTTGACATTATAGTCTCGGATCTGATTTTAGCATATTTTCCAAGCATCAGCTTTAGGATCAAAGCGGAGTTATAGCTTGTACCACTGCCAGTAATGTATACATTTTTGGCCTTTACAAGAGTGTCGCAAAATCTCCTTAACATCTGTCCGTCATTTGTCAATGCGTCGACTATCGTACTAGATTGCTCATGAATTTCTTTCAAAGTATAATGTGCGTAAGCACCTTTCTCAGCTGCAGCCAACTCCCAAGCGACCTGAGTAATAGGGCGCTTCACAGGACTACCCTCAAAATTCAATAGCTCCAAATTCTGGTCTTGTATAACCACAATGTCCTTATTATCAAGAAAAACAGCCTTATCTGTATACTTTAAAAAGCCCAATATGTCACTTGAGATGAAATATTGATTGTTTGATATCCCAACTATCAATGGTTCGTCGAGCCTAGCGCCGCTAATTGCACCATCTTTGAAAATTGCCACAAAGGCATATGTTCCCTTTAGGCTTTCACATGTTTTGATCATGGCCTTCTTTATATCCGGTTCATTTGAATAGTGAACCTCGAGCAGATGTGCAATAACTTCACTATCTGTCTGGCTCTTAAATAGATGTCCACGGATAATCAATTCTTGTTTTAGTTCATTGTAGTTTTCTATAATTCCATTATGAACAACTGCAATTTCATTTGTGCATGCTGAATGTGGATGGGCATTGTTGTCCGTGACACCGCCATGTGTTGCCCATCTAGTGTGTCCAATTCCTATTTGTCCTTGCATTTCTCCCAAATCTAACGACTTGTTTACCTCTACCACTTTCCCGACTCCCTTTCGCACTAGGATTTTACCACCAGTGATTGTGGCGATACCAACACTGTCATATCCCCTATACTCCATTTTTCTGAGACTATCTATCAAAATCGGAGCCGCATGCGATACACCTTTGTATCCTATAATTGAACACACGAATACCTAATGACGATAACTCTTAAAATGTTTGTCAAAAAATATTCGTACCCTTATAAAAAATCTGTTGTTGGTTGAATGAAGATATAAGTTCGAACAAACAAGCACGCTTCTAAATCTTTTATTACTGGTCAATAACAATATATACTGGTTCGCAATCTAAACTATCCTGCATAATAAAACACTGGTTTACAACGAAAATGGTAAGATTTATGCTAAAAAAATCGGCGTATTCGAAAATGTCGAATATATGCGTATCTTATCCAATCCGTTAGCCTGGAGGATCACAGAGCTACTATCAGACAAGCCTATGTATCCCGCCCAAATTGCAAAGGAACTAAGAGTTTACGAACAAAGTGTGTATTACTACATACGCACTTTATTATCAAGTGGAGTAATCGAAGAAGTCGGAACTAATATTATAAGGGGAGGAACGGCTAGACTGTACAAGACTTCGAATCCGTCATTTGGCGTGGAAATGAACTGGGGAGAAAAACACATTGATTCCATAGGCCAGGCCCAACACAGGTACGGACATGCCAACAACTTCTTTAGAGAATATATAGTTAATAGTTCGTTTCAAGGTCTTATAATTGTAGGTGCTCCTGGACCTCATGGACCGTACAAATCGTCTGCTCGAGACGGGCATTATGCCGTCCATTTAGCTTTTTTCCTAGGTATGCTCAGTGATATTCCACCTGAGTTTATAGTCAAGCTCGATTCTGATGCGAAAGCAGAGAAAGTTCTTAATCATAGTACTCTGATTTCCATTGGCGGGCCTGGAACAAACATAGTAACAGCTGAGTTCAACAAATATCTGCCGATAAAGTTTAATCAGGCGAACTTTTGGTCAGGTCTAGTAGAAGGATCGGGGAAATATTACAACTCTGACAATCATGGTTTAATTGCAAAGATAAAAAATCCATACAATGATAACGGAACTATTATTGTAATTGCCGGCGTAAGATCTATTGGTACGAAGTCTGCAGTTATTGCGTTAACAAACTATAGTGAAGGAATTTTAAAAGATTATCAAAACCAAGAGACATGGGCTTTGGTAGTTCAAGGGTTTGATATGAACTCAGACGGGAAGATAGACCACGTGGACATTGTGTCGAAGATATAGAGATTAGCGCATTTGGGCAAATTTAAGACCCGGGAGTAGTTGGTGTAGCAGACAAATGCAACAAAATTTGTTGCTCTTCTTCACGTCGTACTAAATACCCAGGAATATTCACAATTCTGTTGCCCAAGGAAACATGTCCATGCGCCACCATCTGCCTTGCCTGTTGAGCTGATTTTAAAGCTCCTTTCTTCATGACCAATGTTTGCAGTCTTCGTTCGAGTAGGTCTTCAATCTTCAGGTTCAAAACGTCATCAAGTGTCGCAGACTGATTTATCAGTCCCAGTCTGTTAAGAAATGTTAGCAGCTGTGTTTCTTTTTCTTGTCTGACTTCTGCAGGAATGGCCAACAGAGCTCTAGCCTGATTCCTAACTCTAGCTACCTCATATTGGGCCTTCCAGAGTTCACGTTTGTTTCTCAATCCATATGAACCGACTATATAGAGTTCAGCGTTAAGTTGATCAGTAGTCCATATTCTTCTCGGTCTACGAAACATTTTTTTTGGTTTATGTGGATCTCCCATAACACAAGGCACCTATTATTTCTTGGGTGATTCCTTTGGCGTGTCAGTAGTGGCTTTGGCTGCAGATTCTGTTGACGCAGGAGCTGAAGCAACCCCGACCCCAGCGGCAGAAGTGGTCGATGGGGCACCACCAGCTCCTGCTGCTGGTATAGGCTTGCCAGTCTTCTTGACACCCACGGCTCCGCCCCTTCTTCCAGTTGTTCTCGTGCACTGCCCTCTGACCCTCAAACCAAACATATGCCTATATCCCCTCCAACTCATTACATTCTTTTCACGATCAATATCATTTGAGATCGCAAAATCCAAATCTGATGTGATTAGATGTTGATGCGAACCTGTATCAATATCCTTTCTTCTGTTAAGATACCATTCTGGTACTCCTGATTTTGAGGGATTCTTAACGGCCGCCTCAACGTCGGTCAATTCTCTATCTGTTATAAAACCAACACGAATATTTGGATTTATATTTAAGGATTGAAGTAAAACTTGAGAATAATTATAACCAACACCTCTAATTTCACTTAATGCTGTGATTAATTTCTTGCTTCCGGCGATATCCTTGCCTGCAATTCTAACAATATGTTTAAAGTCTGACGCTGACAAGCAAAAGGTGAAGATAGGATCCTCAATAAAAACCATGCTTAAACTCTAATTCAAAGTTTCAAACACATCACATCCTGACTTGTTAAGTCAAACACATGGTACTTATAACGAAGTATATCTGTGATAACGGGAGAACATACGACTAGTGAGTATTGAAATGCGTGTTTAGCAAGGTAAGAATCTTATTTGAATCGGCAATGTTTAAATCTTAAGAGGAATAGGCGATTTTTATAGCTTGGGTTCGAATAATATTAAAGATATTGTACACGATGCCTATAACTTAGATCGGAAATATACACAGATAATGTCAGGAGTTCCCGAAGACTACGAACAGATAAAAACTTTGAGAGATTTATTGGATATTCATTACAAGCATGTTCCGGTAGAAGAGCAGATTAGGACTAACCTGATCATGAAAATGAAAAATAAAGAGTATCCATACAAAGGTATTATAGGGTATGATGAAGACGTTATCCCGGCTGTCAACAGAGCGATTTTATCTGGCCATGACATTCTATTTGTTGGACAAATCGGGCAAGCTAAAACAAAAATTGCTGAATCGATAGCAATGAATCTTCTTTCCGTAATACCGATAGTCAAAGGCAGTATAACGAATGATGTTCCAGTTTCGATTCCTGAACAACAACTAGTTAACCTTCTAACTGATTCAGGATCATCACATTCTTATCCCGAGTTCACGATCTCAAAAGAATCTGAAGATACCATAATTGACGATAAGCTGGATACTAAAATCGAGTGGGTAACGGGAGAGAATCGTTATAGATATATTCTTGCAACGCCTGATATATCAGTTAAAGATCTAGTAGGTCAAATCGATGCAATTAAAATTGCAAAGGGCGGCCTTCAACTTTATGATATAGAATCATACTCTCCTGGTCAGCTGTTACAGGCTCGACATGGTATTCTATGTATAGACGAACTTCCGGTGCTGGATCCGCGAAAGCAAGTTGCACTATTAAGTGTTTTGCAGGAAGGAAAATTTACAACAGGTTCATATCCGGTGATCTTCAAACCAGATGCAAAAATTATTGCAACCGCTAATCCGATCGATTATACTCATTCTGGTAAGGTCATTGAACCTTTGTTTGATAGATTAAGAAGTCATATTGACACGCATTATCCCACTGATACCAATAATGAAATGCTTATTATAATTCAAGAAGCACGAATCGCCGACAAGAAGAATGTTGTTTTGCCAATTTTCATTCTGGAAACTTTGGCAGAGATAACAAGATTCGCAAGAATTCATCACGATATCAATCATGATAAAGGTGTCAGTGTTAGGATGGGAATTCACTCGGCAGAACTTTTGATAAGCGAAGCGGAGCGAACCAGAGCTATACAGCACTCTTTGAGAGCAATCCCAAGATTTTGCGATATCCATGGTATTTATCAAGCTTGCAAATTTGAGTTGTCTGAAATGGAAGATAATCGACAAAACAGGATAAATATACTAGATTCACTAATTGGCGCTGCGATAAAAGAGGTTTCTTTTCGATACGCTAAAAGAATCGGATCAGACCAAGTAATGAAATTAAAGGACGAATTTGTAAAAAATAAAACATTTTCAGTATCACAAATGATGCTAGGTAACGATATTAATAATAGATCGAATCTATCTGATTATGAATCACAATTAGTACAGTTCCCTTATTTTAGATCCGTCTTAAATGAAACTCTGGTATATATCAAAAGTCAACAAGAGAAATTCGTGGGCTTGGCTAATCATTTAGGAATAGCAACTGATAACATATCAGTCTCGCAAGACGCAGACGGGGAATTCTCTGCGTCGGCTATAGAATTACTCCTAGAGGGCCTTAGGTATACCCAACCGCCCATACTAGAAAAGAAGGACAAGCTCAATTATGAAGGCATTTGACAGTTTCAATTCGAATGTAAAAACATTTGTTTATTTTCCAAGTCAGGGTGTCGAAGACAACCGAACTGCTCAGCAGCAACAGAGTTATGATCTACCAAGAGATATACTAGATAAATTATTGAATGTTATTGGAAGAGAAGTGCTTCGAGAAAAAACTCCTACAATGGAGGACCTTGAACAAACCCTGCATGGTGTATTACCGGCCAAATGCGTTCAACAAGACTATAAGACGATAGAACATGGAAATAACGAGAACACGAATAACAATACGGCTGCCCTGCATTTTGCCGGTAAACCCATAATCAGGCACTTAATGCAGAAGGGATATCTTAAGGACTCCGCAAAGTGGCTTAGCTCAAAGGGCTTTCTAGAAGTAGGGGGAAGGATTTTGAGTGATGTTATGATGGCCTTGAAAACAGGTGACTTTGGATTACATTCCACTACTGATCTTGGTCCTGGTAATATTATAATAGACACCACGAAGAAATATGAACCAGGAGACGATATTCGGCTCATTAATGTTCCAGCTTCTCTGCTTAACGCGGTTCAGAGAGCAGCTAAAAACAAGGATGAAATCAAGATTCCCCTTGCTATAAACATCGATGACTTAGAGGAGTACGATACAATGCGAGACGTGAAGGTTGCAGTTGTTTATTGTATTGACTTGAGTTCGACCATGCGATACTCATCTATGTTCGGTGATATGAGTAGAATTGAAGCTGCAAAAAGAGCACTATGGAGTCTTTTCCTATTGAATCGTAAATACTTTCCGTCAGATTCCATTTACATTGTCGGGTTCGGAGCATTAGCATCAAAGGTCGCAGCGCAGGACATTCCATACCTGAAGACATTTGAACCAGGCTCTGACTTTCTACATTATACAAATTATCAGTCTGCCTTTCGTTTGGCTAGGAAAATACTGCAAAAAGATGGTGCTATTAACCGTCGAATAGTACTAATAACTGATGGCCATCCTAGTGCCTGCTTCATCGACGATAACAATGAGCACAATAAGATTTTATCTCAAAGACCATATGCTCATTTTTATACTGCGGATGACGGGACGCTTAAAACAGTAAGAGAAAACCAAAATATGACTCTTGACACTAATTTAGGAGAAGTAGTATACCTTTGTTATCGTTATAGACAAGTAGACCAGTACATAGGAGAAAAAACAATACAAGAGGCTAGAAAGTGCCGTAGGATGGGCTTTGAAATAGATACCATCATGATAAGTGAGGAGGATTCATTGCTAGAATATGTTAATGATATGGAAAAGCATGTCAGAGGTAGATCTTATTACATAAACCCAAATGTGATTGATAAGGTTTTACTAACTGATTACCTGAACAATAGGAAACAGATCATCAGAGCTCATTCGTAGTTTTGGATTCTTCGGAAGCAAACAGTAAGCCACGTAGATCAAGTTGGGTATTAGTTTTTATGTATAGTATACCATGAAACAGACATAGCTGGGTCGAGATAGAAAAATGATGGTTGAAATTAATTACATTGACTGGAATAACGTCCTAGGTGTATTGAGCAAAGCTTTTGAAACTAAATTGTTTGTTTTGATTATAGGGCCAAAAGGCACTGGCAAGACCACTTTAGTACGTAAATTCGCATCACAAATGAAGAAAGATTTATACTCAATCAACTTTAGCCTTCGCACAAGAGAATCTCATTTAATTGGAACGAAAACCCTCGAGAAAGGTGAAGTTAGCTTCGTCGAAGGCCTGCTCGTAAAATCTATGCGTGACGGAAATATGTTATATCTGGATGAGCTTAATGCTGCGGAAGCGGATGTATTATTGCGCCTTGATGAAGCGTTGGACGATAGGAGACAACTTGTTTTAAAAGAGGCTGAAGGACAGACGGTTAAGGCTGCTGATGACTGGTTCGTAATTGCAACGATCAACCCTTTATCGCATGTAGGAACAAAAGAGTTACCTCCCCAACTTTTAAGCAGATTTCCATTTAGACTGAAATTAGAATACCCTCCTGAGGATATAGAGTTGCAGATCATAAACCAACATACTTCATTAGATGGTTCAAAAATAGACGAAGTAAAACGTTCCATAAAGCTAGCAAAAAGCCTAAGAGAAGCTGCAGCCTTAGAGGAATTATATTACAGCCCTAGTCTCAGAGAAACTATTGCTTTTGCAAAACTCATCGGCAAAGGTGTAGCTAGCAAGCAGGCAGCAGAAATAGTCTACGCAAATGTATACGATCAATGGGGAGAGGTAGAATACCAAAAGGTCATGGATATGATAACATCAATTTTTGAAGGCTAGTGTACAGTAAAGTTTAAGACAATAAACATGATAATGCGAAATGATGTCTTATTAGATGTAGCTACATTCCTAGCGAGAAGGTGGTCAGGGAATTCTAGAATAGTCATATCAATGGTGCGTGACATAATACCCACCGCAAGACCTGAGAAAGGGCAGATAGTACTTCCGATTATTGATTACTTTCCAGGTACGGATTTCCAAAAATACAGACAGTGGCGCGTCGCACTGTGGTATGAATCTATGCGTACCAGGTACTCGTCCAAGGTCTTGAGCTACGACCATGCGTATGGATTTCTACTTAACACTATAGAAAAGAAACGTATTGAGTTTCTTGGACTCTTACAATGGCAGGGTATGATAAATGAAATTATTTTCAATGAGAGCATATTTTGGTTATCCTGTCCTCTTCTCAATTCACTTTATGGAAGGCATAAAATAGTAGAGGCATTCTCACAATACTTTCTAACTGGATACATTAAAGGTGAATTATTTGGAAGCGAATTTGAAAGAGTAAGGACCTCAGCTGAGTTTGCTAACAGTTTAGTAGATGAAGCAATTAAGAATAACTATGGTACCGAATGGATCGAACGACATATACCCAAGTTAATCAAAATGCTTGAAATAGATCCACTTGTTTCTATTCCTGTTATTGCTCCACGGACAAGGATCGGGCTGTCGATTAACAGAAGTGATCTATTAAAGCAGATAGAAAACATATTGACTACAAGTAGCAGGCATAAACCAGACGAGATAGATAATACAACAAAAAAGGTTGCCGAGGGGGACGATGTTTTGAGTGAATTCAAGACACTATTAAATGAGAGCACCAAGACCGAGAATAAGGGTTATGAAAGCTTGGAGAACCTGGGTCTAAGTATTCCCAAGAGATTGGATCTAGATGAAACACAGATTTATGACATGGATTTGATTGAAAAGACGAAGGCAGCATTTAGAGACTGGAAAAGTGGTTGGGTAGAATTACACGATAAAACAGGCGAAGAATTCGACTCTGAAAGTTATGCAGAAATGCTCGCGAAGCCATTTCTAACGGATGTTAAGTTGTCAATTCGAACGAAGGTTGCTATCGTGCTTGATCACTCGAGCAGTATTGAGGACGTCGAATTGCAATATAAGCAAGCTACAGTTGCTTTGTGTGAAGCACTGGATCGCCTTGGTGTAAAATTTGCAGTGTATGCATTTAGTACTGAAGCTCGACAAGTAAAGTGTTGGATAATAAAAGCATTGAACCAAAAATGGTCAACAATTAGCGCACGACGGCTAGCACAGATAAAAGCAAGTGGTGGCACTCCTCTTGCAGAAATTTATGGCCTGCTATTACCTATCACCAAATCATTCAAACCCGAAATTATGGTAACCTTGACTGATGGGGAACCATCCGATTCTACTGCTGTACGTGAAATGGTGCTTTCTTATAGAAAAATGGGTATAAGCATGGTAGGACTTGGCGTTGGGCGGAATGTAAATGAATCAGTTGGCATAGCTCATAATTTGAGGTATTTGGATTATCAAAAAACGCTCGCAGTTAGTAGGTTACAAGACATACCTAAAAAAGTTATCAACCTGTTACGGGTCTAGATGGCAGATGATATTTAGGAGCATATTGAAAATTCATATTCTCGATCTTGAACAGTTACAGAATAGGATGCACTATGTTACCATTTCGTTTTCAGCATCGAGCAAATTGTCATAATATGAGCAGGGATCTTTTGATATTATTTCAGAGGATGAAAATCATTCATAATAATAGTAATGTACAACAGTTCTGATGCTATATTACAAATTATATTTCTCAAAAGGCCGCGGATACGAGCATGTTTTGGCAATTGCTGTGTCGTTCAAAAAGTTCGGAAGGTTATTTTGGTTACTCTCATCAATAGAGTACGCCTAAAATTCTTTTTCTTCCTTTCTTACAACTAATCGGTTGTTTGCTATCTCGTAAACCAGCGATTCATTATGTTTTAAATCTAATTGATTGGCTACGTCTATGTTGAAGGTTAAAGTGAGAATATTCTTGCCAATCATTGCAGTGGCGCTACCAAATATATCTGATTTTTGCTGTTGCGATGAACTAAATTGTTTTTTATGATGTTTCATCTTTATACCATCTATCTTAAGGCACTAATTCAATAAATACATTGACAATGGCCCATGCGTCTAATGCATGCCAAAACTTCTTGACGAACGTGTACAATTCAACTTTTGTGACTTTACGCAAAGACTTATTGTGTAATACAAGCTTGCTAACCTTTAAAAAAAGAGATTGCACGTGTAGTTTTAATTATTCGTGCCACAGTATCGATTTTAGGGATCTCAAGCTGGCTGATGTGTGAGATGTCGTTAGTTGTTATCTGTGAAGCAAAAAAAGATATCCTTCAACCATACAACTACCTAGACTATGTCGAGACACATCTATTAAATACGAACTCATAAAAATAAGGTGGTGCTCCACAACATACCGGTAATATCATTTTTTTGCTTTTTCCCAATCTGAGAGGAATAATGCAAGACCCTTGTCAGTAAGCGGGTGGGAAAGCATTTTACCTAAAATATCTGGAGGAAGTGTCACTATTTCAGCTCCTATTTTTCCAGCTTCAATAACGTGGATAGGATGTCTTATACTTGCGACTAGTACTTCTGTTTTAAAATGGTAATTTCTGAAGATTTGTATAATTTCGTTTACAAGTGTCATCCCTACATTTCCTATATCATCTAGTCTTCCAATAAAAGGACTCACGTACGAAGCACCTGCCTTTGCTGCCAGGATGGCCTGATTTGCGGAGAAAATCAGCGTGACGTTTGTGTCGATTCCGTCTTCCCTAAGCTTTCTTACTGCCTTCATACCGTTAGAAGTCATCGGGATTTTGACAACGACGTTTTGACCGAACTTCTTCAGCTTATGTGCTTCTTCTAGCATTTCATCCGTTTCAGTGGCTATGACTTCGAGACTCACTGGCCCCTTCACAATTTTAGTAATTTCTCGCATTATTTCCGAAGCGTTTCGATCTTCCTTAGCCAAAAGTGTCGGATTTGTTGTAATACCGTCAACAAGTCCCATGTCGTTGTAGGTTTCAATAGCCTTCAGGTTAGCAGTATCAAGAAATATTTTCACTTTCTAATTCTACTCCTTAAATCAACAACTGCTTGTGCAATGTTCATGCTGTTTAGTGCATATTTTTCCATAAGCAAATCAATCTCTTCGTCTCTTGCAGATTCTCCAAATTTATCTTTGATACCCACTAGTTTCATTGGCACAGGATAGCTCTCAACAGACGCTTCAGCCACAGCACCTCCAAGTCCCCCTACAACATTATGTTCTTCGGCAGTTACGATGGCACCTGTATCTTGGCCACATTTTGCTACAAAATCCTTATCGATAGGTTTAATCGAAAACATATCTACTACCCTACATGAGATACTGTGATTTCTTTTCAAAATATGTGCCGCTTCCAAAGATCTTGTTACCATTAACCCACATGCCATGATGGTTGCATCTGAGCCGTCATGTAATATGTTTGCTTTACCTAATTCAAATATAGCGTTATCAGCGTATACGACCTCGCTGGATGGCCTAGCAAGTCTGACGTAAAACGGGCCTCTAGTCTTTGCCACTATTCTGATCAAATATTTTACGGACACACCATCGGCAGGCACAATGACACGCATATTTGGGATAGATCTCATGGTCGAAAAGTCTTCAATCTGCTGATGTGAGGCCCCGTCTGGTCCCACAGTCAGGCCAGCGTGAGATACTACCAGCTTTACATTGAGATTAGGATAGCAAATTGCATTACGTATTTGATCCAAACACCTGCCAGGAAGAAATGCCGCATACGTACTAGCAAATGCAATTTTACCAGAGATAGCAAGACCAGCAGCGATTGAGACAAGATTTGCCTCTGCAATCCCAACGTTAAACATTCTATCCGGATACATATCTCCGAATTTCTTTGTCTTAATGGAATCTGTGGTGTCGGCTCCAACACACACTATCTCATGATGAGACTGACCTAATTCGACCAAGGTGTCGGCATATACACTTCTCATATCTTGTGTTTTTTTTTCGCTACTTAATTGCATGAAGCTCACTTTCTATTTCTAGTTCACTAGCCAATGGAATCAATATATGTTTACGTATCTTCATCCAATCAGACCTTATTCCAATATTTGTTGCGTGTTCGATAAGCCTTTTTTCCAATGCCACGTTTGCTTTATGGCGTAGCTGAATTATTGCTCCATGAATATCGGAGCTTCCATATACTGCGCTCCCTGCAACAAGTATTCGCGCGCCAGAATCGTACACTTGTTGCAAATTTGTTGCATCAATTCCGCCGTCACCTTCAATATAACCTTTGAAGCCTCGATCTCTTAACATTTTACTGATCTTTACCATTTTTGGTAAAACTTCTGGAATGAATTTCTGTCCAGCAAAGCCAGGGTTTACAGACATTACGATGACGACGTCAATATCCTCCGTATGGGAATATACCCAGTTAGGAAGCTCGGTGAAAGGATTGACTGCAACTCCTGGACTTATACCACTATCGAGTAGTTTTTCCTTAATACTCACGAACTCGTTTTCGTGACACGTCTCTACATGAACTGTAATTATGTCACACCTAGCGTCTATATAGTCTTGTAAGTGATTCAAAGGATTTTCAATCATCAGATGTACATCAAAAGGTAGACTAGTGATATGGCGTAATTTCCTCACGGTGTCAGCAAAGAAAGTAGTGTTGGGCACAAATCGTCCATCCATAACATCTAAATGAATGATGTCCGCTCCGCCTCGTTCTGCTTTTCTAACCTTTTCTTCATAGTTTTCCCGTTCTCCTGCAATGATAGATGGAGCAATTAGACATTCGCTCTCAAGCTCTTCCAACAGCACCGGAGTGTGTTTTCTCGGAGGAGCTTTACCATGCCATTGGGGATTATTAGTCATGTGTTTGATCCCGTTTCCCTTAATTGTATTAGCTATGACTAGTGTGGGTTTGTCTTCTAACTGAGTTGCCCTATTAAGGGCATCAATTATTTGTTCTACCTTGTGACCATCTATTTCGATTACATTCCAATTAAACGCTAGCCATTTATCGCGTAATGGATCTAGAGGCATTACATCTTCCGTAAAGCCATCCTGCTGTATACGATTACGATCTAATATGGCAACAAGATTGTCTAACTCAAATTTTGGAGCAGCCATTGCTGCTTCCCAGATCTGTCCTTCATTTGACTCTCCGTCCCCAATTAGAGTGTATACGCGATTTTTCTTTCCATTAAGTTTATTGGCCATTGCAATACCTATCGATACTGAAAGTCCTATTCCCTCCGAGCCACCCGAATACTCTATACCTGGCACACTATGATGTTTTTGATCCTCCGAATATCTTACAGGATGTCCCTGGAGACGAGAATTGATTTTTCTCAATGTTTTTACTTCCTCGGTTGGAAAGTATCCTGCCATCGCTAAGGTGGCGTAATATCCAGGGGCCGAATGTCCTTTAGAGTTTACGAAATAGTCTCTTTCATTCCAATCTGGTTTCGACGGGTCGTGTTTCATTTTTCTGAAATACAACGTACCCATAATCTCAGCTGCAGAAAAAGAAGCACCAGGGTGCCCTGAACCCGCTTCTGCAATCCCCTGGATTGCGAGCATGCGTATATCCCGTATTTTTCTTTTCAGATCGAGATATCTCATCTTAAAAGCCACGATGAGCACTACCATCCAGGTCTTGGAATACCATATACAAAAACCCAATTAGCGAAGATAAAAACATATGTCTTTTGGCATTGATGACGCAAATTCGAAGAACCAAAGATAAAAACTTCACGCTTGAGGCAGGCTTATATACAGAGATTAAAAATGTGTATGCAATGACGCATTTTCAGTGAGTTTGAATGTATCCATAATCAACTCTAGAAATAATCAATAACCAAGTGAGAGATATTATCATATTATATGGTAAGCCTGAGCAGTTTTGTTAAATGCAGATTATACCTCTCGTATGGCACTCATCATTTCTCAAGCATTTTTAGAAAGATGGAGATCATCTTGAGATGAAAAAATTGTGTTAACTATCGTATTATTTTTCAATAGTTTAAAATAAAGTGTAATATTAGAACCAATGCATGGTGGAGATCAGGGTACAAAATTTGAGAACTGATCAGCAGTACAAGACAGGATCAATATTGGTAATAGGTATTTTCGAAAACCAGAATGACTTTTTGCAACTAAACGAAATTGACACGTTTTCAGCTACTACCATAAATGAAATTATTAAGAATAATGAGTTCAAAGGGTTATTTGGCTCTAACATTATTTTATACAGTCCAGGCAATGGACGAATTAGGAAGGTTATGCTTGTTGGTCTAGGCAAAAGAGAAAAATTTACAAAGGATATGGCTAGGATAATTGCTGGCAAAGCGGCTCTAAAGGCTAGGGAGATGGGATTGTCGAACATTTCTATCACACCATTTTTAAATAAATTAGACGATGGATTGATCGAAGCAATTGTTGAAGGTGTTTTGCTTTCTCTTTATTCTTTTAAGCAATATAAAACCAATAATGAAGAGACCAGCTATCATACTCTCGATGAGATTACTATCCTTTCCAACTCTGATCCGTCAAGGTATCAAAAAATTATAGATAAGGTAAAATTAGTAGCCGAAGCGGTACTTTTCGCTCGAGATCTCGGAAATCTTCCGCCGAATGAATGTTCTCCTACACATTTAGCAAACGTTGCTACGTCACTCGGTACTGAGTATCAAATGAATACAAGAGTTATTGAAAGATATGAAATGGAATCAATCAAACTAGCAGGTGTTGTTGCTGTAGGAAAAGGCAGTAATAATCCACCCAAGATGATAATTGTAGAGTACAAGGGGGGTCATGATGAAAAGCCTTTTCTTCTGGTGGGAAAAGCAGTTACATTTGACACTGGAGGTATATCGTTGAAGCCTGGAGAAAAAATGGACGAGATGAAATTCGATAAGTGCGGTGGGTGCACGGTCCTTGGTATACTCAAAGCAGTAGCATCATTAAAACTTCCATTGAATATTGTTGGTATAATCCCGTGTGTCGAGAATATGCCTTCCGCGACATCATATAGACCGGGGGACATAATAGAGATGTATAATGGCAAGACAGTTGAAGTACTGAACACAGATGCTGAAGGTAGAATTATCCTTGCAGACGCGATATCATACGGCATCAGTTCCTATGATCCTAAAGCAATCATCGATATGGCAACATTGACGGGCGCCTGCATTATTGCATTAGGTGCAAACGTAGCTGCGGCTATCGGCAACAGTAAAGAGCTCATTAACAAGTTAATACAGACATCTCAAGAAACAGGCGAAAAAATATGGGAATTGCCGTTATATGATGAATTCCACGATCAACTCAGAAGCAATGTTGCAGATATCAAGAACATAGGTGGAAGGCCAGGTGGCACTATAACTGCAGCAGCATTTCTATCTAACTTTACGAATCATGTTCCGTGGGTACACTTGGACATTGCTGGAACTGCCTGGACTCAAGAAGGAACTTATGAGCGAAGCTACAATCCTAAAGGTGCAACAGGATTTGGACTGAGAACAATAGTAAAATTACTCGCGGAGGAATCCCGTGGTACTAAGACATGAATAACACCAGAATGTTAATGCTTTACCTTGTGTTTGAAAGAAACATCATAATAGGAAACACGTATCTCTCTTTATAGCCAAGGTTTTGTCTATTGATAATTGTAATATTTACAAATTGATGAAAATTGTAATAAACTTAATGATATTCAATGCATCAACTATATGTAATAGTAAGTCATAATATATGGTTTATTGCCGATATTCGAACTTGAAAATCTCATAGAGCAGCTATCCTCCTCAGGTATCAACTGTAAGATAGGTAAGATGGAGATGGATATACCAGCACCTTTTCGCCCGTACTTTGAAAGATGGTTACACAATAGAGACGGTTTTGTTAAAATCTATAACCGGAACATTGACTATATAGGTGTTGAGGATGTTGTGCGCATGGGACCATTTTTTAATGTTTATTGTATGCAGGAAAACAAATACATCATCGAAAACGACGAGAATGTTTTCAAATTATTGTGTGCAAGCCCCTACTTTAATCTCCATAATGGGCGAGTCGAGCAACTCGGATGGAGCGGTGGTGTCCTAGCAGATATTTTAACTGAGGACAACATTCTAAATGCTGGTTTTATCAAAAATATAATGAAAGAAGAAGCAAGAAAAATATCGGTTAGGATAACAAATTATGCTTGCATTGTGGAAACTCAGGTATGGGAACCAAGCGGATTGGCATCAATATATAATGTGATAGATCGCATAGGACTGAACATTAAGGAGTTGCTAAGACGCATACATTTGGGAGATGAAATCGACTGGAGATAAGATGGATAAATAAAACACCTATAACTTTGCACTAGAGTAAGGTTTTTTAGGATACCCGGTATCTATATTCACGTTTTAGGTGAATGTAGCGCTATCAGTATACACACATAGATAGCGGACTTTGGCCTGAGCAAATGTTGTTACCAGTTGAACAAATATTTAATTGCATCTACTGCCATCTATTATCTTTTAGACTGTTTGTATATGAAAATACAGAATGAAGGATAGCTAAGTCCACGCCAGCACTGCTGTTTTCCAACCGCTTTCGCAGGTCAGTATATCAGCAGCGTCGACAGGTTTGACTGCCGGGTTCGGAATGGGACCGAGTCGCACCCTATCGCTATGGCCGGCTGAAGTCTTATCCACAAAAGGGTTAATTTAATCTTCCCATTGTGGGATTATAGCATTATCAGAACATAATGAGTAAAGAAATGATGAGAAAATATTGCGCATAAAGATTTAATTTGTTTTATTTAGTCTAGGCGAGGACAAATCGGGTTCATTAATTTAACTCTATCTAAGACTACCTCTAATAATTAACGCAACGTCTACAGATAAATAATAGCACTCATTTGTATTGCAGGCTTGACACAGTATAATTTCATTCGCTCTATAAATTGCGTGGTAGTGATTTTCCAATTCAAATTATTTACTATAACAATGTATAACTGCAGCCAAAGGTCATTTATTGTAACGAATATTATCTGTGGATTACACATAATCTATATAATACATTAATGCAAAAACTGAATGTATACCTTGGGAGATTCTGCAGAATTCACACATAGAGTGGCAGTTTTGGATCAAGAATTGTGCCAGCCTAAGAAATGCGGCTTAGAGTGCATAATCTACTGTCCAGTAAATAAGACAGGAGGAGAATGCATAGTTCAACGACAGGAAGATGGAAAGGCTCTAATTTCGGAAGATCTTTGTACTGGTTGCGGAATATGCATAAAGAAGTGTCCCTTCGATGCGATCGTTATTGTTAACTTAGCCAAGGAATTGGGTCAAGACAAGATCCATCAGTATGGCGTTAACTCCTTCAGATTATATCGCCTTCCGACACCCAAGAGAGGATCTGTAGTTGGATTGCTTGGGAGAAACGGGATTGGTAAATCCACTATAGTAAATATTCTATCTGGTAACCTCAAGCCCAATTTTGGAAACTACGATAAGGAAACAACGCACGAGGAGATTATAAAGTACTTCCACGGAACAGAATTGAAATCCCACTTTGAGAAGATCGCTTGTGGTGAGATGCGCGCTTCGATTAAACCTCAGCTTGTTTATTTGATTCCTAGAGCCTTCAAGGGGACTGCAATAGAATTGTTAGAAAATTATGACGATAGAAATGTGTCTAAAGATTTGATAGCAGAGCTTGGGTTAAATGATGTCCTTGACAGGAATATAGATCAACTAAGTGGTGGAGAATTACAACGATTAGCAGTAGCAGTTGCTGCTGCAAAAGATGCTGACTATTATTTTTTTGATGAACCATCGTCTTACAATGACATTTACCAGAGGCTTGCCGTCGCTAGGGTTATTCAAAATCTTGCAAAGCAGGGAAAGAGTGTAATGGTCGTGGAACACGACATGACTCTCTTAGACTATCTTTCAGATTATATCCACGTCCTTTATGGCGAACCAGGAGCATACGGAATAGTTTCTAGCCTCCAGAGCACCAAGATTGGCATCAACAGTTTCCTTGAGGGATTCAGCCCCGCAGACAATGTAAGATTTAGAGAAAGACCATTTAGGTTCGAAACTACGAGTTCTGTTCAAGATACCTTATCAGACGTTGTTGTCGCCAGGTATACAAATATCGCAAAATCATTTAAGTCCTTTGAGTTACGAGCATCTCCGGGCCAACTCAGAAGAGGGGAAATCCTAGGCGTGGTAGGTGCTAACGGCTTGGGAAAGACTACGTTTATGAAGATGTTGGCGGGAGCAGAGAGACCTGACTCTGGTAGTATAGAAGTTACCTCTAGAATTTCATTTAAGCCTCAATACCTGAATCAAGACTATGACCACGAAGTGCGCTCACTTTTATACATGGCACATGGCAAGGAGATAGAAAATTCTATGATAGAAGATCAGATTTTAATCCCAATGGGAATGAAGAAGTTGTACGATAAAAGTGTGAAGAGCCTCAGTGGTGGAGAATTGCAAAAAGTTGCAGTCGCTGTATCACTATTACGCGAAGCAGATATTTACGCGTTAGATGAACCGTCTGCATTTTTAGACGCAGAGGATAGGATCGCGCTTGCTAAATTTTTACAACGCTTTGTTCGGTCGCACGCTAAATCGGCCATAGTAATAGATCATGATATGCAGTTAATAGATCTTGTAACAGATTCGTTAGTAATTTTCCAAGGACAGCCTGGTCTGAATGGCACCGCTGGACCTCCATTGCACAAGGAGATCGGTATGAACAAATTCTTAAATGCGTTGTCTATAACGTACAGGAGAGATGAAAATACTGGTAGACCACGAGTGAATAAGGAAGGTGGAAGATTAGATAGGATGCAAAAGGAATCTGGTAACTTTTACTACGTGAAGAATTAGTTTGCCCAATTTATGGCGCACTTATTAAAAACTATCTTAAAGGATGTTTTACCCCCTGAAGACATATCTAAATTACATTGTGCATTCGATATAGTTGGCAACATAATTATAGTAAAGATTCCTGATTGCCTTAATTCAAAAAAACATATAATTGCCGAGACAATTCTTATGAACATAAAATCTGCTAAATCGATTTTTGCTCAGACCTCTGCTGTCCGAGGAGATTATAGATTACGTACTCTGGAGCACCTAGCGGGAGTTAATTGTGCATCTACTGAATACAGAGAACATGGATGTAGATTTAAAGTAGATGTACTGAATACATATTTCTCTCCCAGGTTGTCAACCGAAAGAATCAGAATCTCTAAAATGATAGCAGACAATGAAATTATTACCAACATGTTTGCAGGTGTAGGAACGTATTCCATTCTTATTGCCAAACACAACAAAACATGCAAGGTGTATAGTATTGACTCCAATCCCATAGCTAACGAGTTGGCTCTTCTCAATGCACAATTAAACAAAGTACAAGAACGCGTTATACCTATATGCGGAGATGCAAGGGAAATCATAGTCAAGCAGCTTAGAGGAACATCTACTCGAGTTCTTATGCCGTTACCGGAAAAAGCAAAAGAATTTGTAGATTTTGCAGTAATGGCGTTAAAAGAAAAAGGTATGATCCATTACTTCGCTCATGTAAAGGCCAATTCAAAAAAGCTTGCTTTGAATAACGCCACTTTAGACGTGGCGTATGCATTTACCAACCATGATTATAGGATTGTTTCTACAAGGGTCGTCAGAGAGGTAGGGCCCCGTCTATATCAGACAGTGTCAGACATTATCGTTACTAACACACACTCTTAGCTCAGCTTTATACAGATCGTGGAGCCGTAACTATTGTATATCCTATCCATCCCAACACTGCTAATAAAGTTGCAAGTGCACAAAGTACAGTAAGTTTAAGGATGACTATTCCGAACTCTGTTGTCAGTAGGAAATAGGCATAGATCACAAAGGCAGCTACTGAAACAATCAAAAGAACAAATCCCGCAAGCCTACTAGTATTTTTTATCTCGTTCATGCGTTGTAGCCGTTCGAAGCATCTTATTTAGATATCTAACTGAATTCTAACGCCATAAGGTATGCGTCCTCTCCATCTCTATAGTAGGAGCGAAGTCGCGATTTTATCTGAAAGCCAAGTCTCTGATACATTCGAATAGCATGAGTATTGCTTACTCTGACTTCAAGATATATTTCGTCACTTTTTCTACAGAGAACACCATTGGTACCCTCAAGCATCAACGCTTTGCCTATTCCTTTTCCGCGATGTTCATCCAAGACCGCCACCGATACTACATGGCCTTTTTTGACGAATCCTAATTTTCTAAAATTTGAGAAACCGAATTCAATTTTACACATAATATAGCCTACTACTTTATCATCAACTTCTGCAACAATAAACGCTTCAGGTAGCTCCCTTAGCAAGGATTCAAAGAAGTAATCAGAATAATGTTCTGGAAGAGTAGCCATATTGATATTAACTACAGAATCTAGATCTCTCTCTTCACATCGGCGAATCATATAGTCGCCAACCCTTCTGATCCCAGTTTGCAACTATTCGAATATGACAAAACAAATTATTTAACCTTATCAGATAAAGGAGATGCACAATTCTTCGCTAACACCAACAATTAATACAAAAATATATCAGTTCATGACGAAAAATTAATTAAACAATCTTACAATTTACAATAAGATATCCATAAAAGCTAATCGGCTGGAAATTAGATAGACTCTAAACTAGACTGGATAAGGGTTAACTCCTAAGTGCAGGATATCTGGATCGGACACTACCAAAATTTTTGTGTTCTTTCCATGTTTAACAAGCAATTCCTCAATCACATTTTTTACACCACCGTATGTTTTCATGCCTAATTTCGTCAAGTAATAGTGTGGTAATGTAGACATGATTCCCAGTTGGTATTTCTGAGACAATTCTTTAATATATATAAGATGCTCGAGGCCTTCAATATACTCTGATAAATTATTACGTGTGTACTCTTCTATATCCAATCTTCCTTCAACGAACATTTCTAGTGCACGTCCTCCCAACCCTCCGGAGTTCTCAGAAAGTAGTACTGCCGATCCACTCTCTTTAATGACTTGAATTATATTCCATAACGAATTTAAGGAATCCAAAAGAGTTGAATGTGGACCCGTTTCACTGCTTGCGCTTATAATTGCTGATTTCGTCGAATCTGCGTTCATCACTGCGATAGAATTCAAACGTCTAATGGCGTCTTCAAACGAACCCACAATACTTCCATAGGAAATTCCAGCAATTCCAAAGGAGTTAGCTATGATTTGGATTGATTTAGCTGGAAGCTCTTCATTACTACAAAGCACCACATCTAATGGTGGCCCAATGACACCAGGTTTCGGCAAATTTTCCTTCCTTGCATTGAGTGCTTCTAACATATTTTCGTGCATATAATTTCGAACTAGTACAGTAGGAGTGCCGTTATATCCGAAAAGAGGATCATATGTTATCTGAGAGACGAAGATCACCTGCCGTCGACACTTAATTTTACTATGAAATGAATCTTGGTCAATCTGGCCAATCGAAATTGTCCTGTCTGCAAGATTACTTCTCAATACATGTTGTATTCTTGGCAATACGCACACGCGTATACTTGGTATCCCTTGTGCACGTGCTAATTGAACAAGTATGCTGATAACCATAGCGGTCGACTTTGTATCAGACAAAGCGAAGATCATGGTATCCTGCGTTAGCATTACACCGTTTAGGCTACTTTTTATTTGTTCTTCTGATAATAACACAAAGCTTGAAGCTGTAATATGTTTAAGCAAGTTTTCATACCTAATATTTAATACGACATCAGTGACGCCATATTTAACCCACAGTTCTGGCATATCGTGAATCCTTGGTTATACAAATAGCTAGAAATATTTCAAAGTAGTCCTCTTCGAGGAAATCGTAACATTCTAACATTTTGTGTATTATATCAGTTAAAACAAAAATCCGTCCTAGTACTAACAATAGCACAATTTTCAATTTTAATCTAAGACGTAAGGATCAACAACCAAGTAATGTTTACAGCAGCATTTAGTAGCAGCAAATTAAAGCATATTTAACCTTCATAGATCATTAAATTCTTTTCCTCTAACAGGGTGTGCAAATTATGTACTGCTCTATATACTTCGCTTTCTTTTTTGGCTCCAGTACACACAAGCTTCCCACTAGCGAATAATAGGATCACTGTTTTTGGATCTAGCATCCTATGTATCAAGCCTGGGAACTGCTCAGGTTCATACATGCTTCTTGGAAGAACCCGTGCCGCAAGCTCAAGATGAATTTTTCCCCCGAGGCTCGCAGAAGCAACAATATTCTGGATTTCTATCTGTGGCTCATGTTCAATTGGGATACCACCCTTCTTCAACTTTTGAACTACATTTCTAACTGCTTTAATCGCTTGCTCTTCTGACTTGGCTCCAGTGCAGACCATTTTGCCAGAACTAAAGATTAGCGTGGCTGTTTTCGGTGACTTTAGTCTAAAAACTAGCCCTGGAAACTGATCGGGATGATATTCTACATCGGGAAAGATTTGGGTGATCAAATTTAAGTTTACAGTCTGATTTACGGTCGCAGAAGCAACAACATTTTCTATACTTACAATTGGTTTAGTCTGTGGCATCCTGAATTGGCTTTATAAAGGAGATATATATACCTGTTACATAATATTTATAGTAGATTTGACTATTCTGGTAAATTAATTCCTAATTATTGGGCTTAAGTGAGGTCTGTTCCGTGCTTAGCAAAATACCATTCATTGCTAAGCTCACTAGAAGTATTAAATATGGCGTGGATTCTTTATATGCCGAATATACATGCCAACACACGGATCACTTACAAAGGCCGGAAAGGTAAGAGGGCAAACGCCTAAAATTCAGGGCAGACCACGGCTGAGCCCAGTATCAAAAATTCGTAATAAAAATAACTTTGTGAAGCGTTTTGAAAAAAGGAGGTTGCCGGGACAGAGAAAACCGGAACGACCTGGAAGAAGATGACAAGTAATGATCATTTTTTCAGGCCACCAACTTTACTGTTTAAATTAAGCTAAATTTTAGACACCTTTGACATTTTAAAAGGAGCGTTAAGCTTCTATTATGCGTGACATCGTAGTTTAATATTGACTAGCATTTTAGGATTATATGCCTAATTCTAAAGAAATTTCCCTTCACAAGAATGTAAGGCTGCCGGACATATGTGGCAAATCTGTCTACAAAATAATAGGAATATTTCTATATAAGCGGGAATCACTCCTATCGTACTTAATGAGTGATCATGACTAAACATGTTGCAATAATTGGCTGCGGTACTATCGGAAAAGAGATCGCTTATGCAGTTGACAAGGGCAAGATTAAGAATGCATCAATAGTGTCTCTCCTAGACAAGATAAAAGGAGCAGCTGAAGAATTATTATCTGGGCTCCATAATAGCAACCCATATGTTTACTCAGATTTCATGGATTTTGTCTCTTCACCCTCTTTCGCAGATGCTGACGTGGTAGTAGAGGCAGCATCACAAGATGCTGTAAATAAATTTTGTAAGACAATATTAGAAAATGGTAAAAGCCTAATAATAATGAGCGTCGGTGCACTTGCGAATCAAGATTTATGGTCTGAGCTACAGGATAATGCGGTGCGAAACCGGAGTCGCATATATGTACCTACAGGAGCTATAGCAGGCATTGATGCCATCCGAAGCGTAAGAGATTTAATCGAATCTGTGACGCTAACCACGACAAAAAATCCCAAAGCTCTCTCTGGTGCCCCTTTTTTTGATTCCGAATTTGATGTTTTCAAATTAAATCAGCGAAGAATTATTTATGAAGGTAATGCGAACGATGCCGTTAAAAAATTCCCTTTAAATGTGAATATAGCAGCTGTGCTTGGATTAGCCGGTGTTGGAATAGAAAATACAAAGGTCAAGATTATCGTTGACCCATCGACAGATAGAAATCAACATGACATTACGGTGAATGGTAAGTTTGGCGAGATGACGATATCAGTTAGTAACGTACCAAGCACGACGAATCCTAAGACAAGTTTTCTTGCTGTGTTATCGGCTATAGAATGCTTGCGTTCGGTCTGCAACGAACACGTAAGAATTGGTACTTAGTAGCCTGTAAATATCATTGAGTGTGCTTATGCATAATCGACAGTTTATATATGGTTTTGATATGGTTTCAACTAAGGTACAAAAAGTATGAGTTACGGAGGATTCAGAAGAAACGACAACCTCGGTCCCAAGCCAGTTGAGATTGGTAAGGAATACGAGGTTCAGATAACAGAAATAAGTAGAAAGGGTGATGGTATCGCAAGGATACAAGGATTTGTGATATTTGTCAAGGAAGGTAAAGTAGGCCAGAACGCAAAGATCAGGGTCGTTCAGGTAGGAAACAGATTTGCCATTGCAGAAATAGTTGATGGCGCGTCTTCAACGTCAGCACCATCTAACGCTACTGCTACAACAGCTGCTACAAATCAGGAACCAACCTAGGCCCATGCTTACTAGCAGTTAACACAACCTTTGTTTTTTGAATTATAGCTCAGGTAGCTATTTTATATTACATTGATTGTTGATGATTTGCTCAAGTCATCGTGTGCGATCCGCGAGAGGTATCAAATTGACGCCTTTAAGCCCTTGCGGTACCATATCGATCTTATCGGGCAACAAAGGTAAAACAGGCAATTATTGCCCCTAGTGAGCAGTAGTATGGCAATGCTATCCTACATTATACTACTTTAAATGCAATGGCGACGGAGATAACATCATTAATCATATGACGATGTTAGACATAGACTATAGGAAGCAAATCCTGGCTCTAAAGCGAGATAAAAATGCTATTATACTCGCACACAATTACCAAATACCCGAAGTACAAAATGTAGCGGACTTCATAGGTGATTCATTAGCCTTATCAAAAAAAGCAGCTGAAACCGACGCGGATGTTATATTGTTTTGTGGCGTATATTTTATGGCGGAAACTGCTTCAATAATATGTCAGGACAAAAAAGTCCTTATTCCAGACTTAGATGCAGGTTGTTCTTTAGCCTCTTCGATTAATGTAGATGAGCTCAGAGAGTGGAAGATGGACCATCCAAGCGCAGTAGTAGTGAGTTATGTCAATACATCAGCTGACATAAAGGCTATGTCAGATTATTGCTGTACATCATCTAACGCAGTAAAAATAATAAAAAGCATACCTGAAGATAAGGAAATACTTTTCCTACCCGATATGTTCTTGGGATCATATGTGGCAGAGGTGACTAAAAGAAAGAACATGTATATTTGGCCTGGAGAATGTCATGTACACGCCGGTATAAATGCAGAACAGATTAACGAAATGCTAGCGAATTTTAGAGATGCGGATTTTTTAGTTCATCCAGAATGTAGCTGTACATCATCGACACTATATCATATCTCCAGAGGAGACCTGGCTAGAAGTGGCCACATATTATCTACTGAGGGAATGATGAATCATGCCAGAAGATCCAATGCAAACCAATTTGTGATTGCAACAGAAACTGGTATCATCCATAGAATGAAAATGGAAAATCCTACCAAGCAATTCATACCTATAAAAGAAGATGCAGTATGCAAATATATGAAGAAAATCAATTTAGAAAAGCTTTATAGTTCACTTGTTAATATGATATACGAAGTCAGAGTACCTGGTACTATCGCTGAAAGAGCAAGACTTTCAATAGACAAAATGCTAGCCATCTAGTACTCATCTTTGCAATGTCTGTGATTTATTAAATATTATTATATCTATTTACAGCTAGACACGATCTGTAGCAAGACGCTACCACTATTAGGGATGATAGAGAAGCAAATTGCAATAATATTTGCATGAATACAAGGCTCAAAAACACTGATATATAAGATGATATCTGAGTACGGCCATTATATTGTAAAAGGCTTTCGCCGTCATGATATTTTATATTTTTGTTTCCATTACTTCCAAACTGAAGTCTACAGCTTTGGGAGAATGCGTTAGATATCCGACTGAAATAATGTCGGGTTTCGATTTTGCGTATGACATTATATTTTGTAGCCTAATTCCTCCAGAGACTTCAATTTCAGCTTTGTTACGAATACCCCTCCTTGACAGTTCATCGATAGTTCTTGCTACCGCTCTTGGAGAAAAGTTATCAAGCATGACGTAGTCTGCACCTGCGTTTACCGCGGCGATCGCGTCACCTACATTTGTTGCCTCACACTCTACTTTAATTGATTTACCTATTTTCTTCCTAGCATTTTCAATAGCTTTTTCTACTGAGCCAACTACAGAGATATGATTGTCTTTTATCAAGACCATATCATCAAGCTGCATTCTATGAGTTTCGCCTCCTCCCATCTTGACAGCTTTCTTGTCAAAGAGTCGAAGGCCTGGCGCTGTCTTGCGAGTAGAGGCGATCCTGACTGAACTGGAACGATGGTTAAGTAAAGCTGTAAATTTTTTCGTTTCCGTCGCTATCCCACTCATCCTCATTATCAAATTAAGTGCGGTTCTCTCAGCCTTCATTATCGATAACGCATTGCCTACTATCTCCATTACTTTGGACCCTTTTTTTATCAATGAACCATCTTTAACTATAGCTTTACTCTTACATTTACATATTTCAAATATGATAGATGCCTCTCCAAGTCCGCATACGACTGATGGTTTTTCAGCTTTGCAGATTATTTCAGCAAATGCATGCGTATCAGATTGAACAATGCTATTACTTGTCATGTCTCCTGTTCCAATATCCTCTCTTAGAAAATTTAATAGCGATTCTCTGACTTTAAGATAGGCATTCAAGTCTAACATTTCTTATTTTATGAAACCTTGACGGCGTATTTATGCGGGACAGATAGATCAAGCGTTGCGGCTATTCGAGATTTTAAAGGATCAAATATAAGTACTATACCAGACCAATTGGTCGTAAGGTCAGTAGATTTACAAACAGGGCACACTTTTCCTGTGGTGATAGCCTTGCACTTCTTGCATGCTAATTCCCTTGCCACTTACTTGCTGCCTCCCCCTTTCTTAGTAGTTGCAGGAGCAGGGGGCTGTTTTGCCTTCTTTATCTCCTGCTCTATCCATTCTGTAGCGCCAAGAAATGGTTGTCTGCAGGTTATACCAATCTTTCCCATCGCTGCTCCCTTACCTAAGCTCACGGCAGTTACTCTTGCGCGTATTCTTGCGCCGATCTTGAGGGACCTTGCACTTTGATTAGCTATGATGACTCCTTGTTTAACGTCACTTTTTAGATAATCGTCTGCTATCTGGGACAGATGTAGCAAAGCATCTGTTGGTCCGATCCTGACGAATGCTCCAAATTCTGTAACCTCCACGACTTCGCCTTCAACCACCTCCTGTAATTTAGGGTAGAATGTCAATGCCTCAAAATTAACTTTATGATAAGTGGCACCATCGCCTGCAACCAGCTTACCTACTGAACTTGCGTTGGCATCTATTATCATTATAACATACCCTAGATCAGGGCTGATCATGCTCTCGTATTTCTCCTTCAAGATTCCAATAGCGGTATCTTTTAGCGAGTTAGTCAATCTATTGGGAGGAATTCTGACTACATCGCTCATGTGTACTCTGGCAAACATAACGGGTATAACGTATTCTGGGTACAAATATCAATTTATGAACTTTTTGATTACTTTACTTGCAAAGTGTTAGCAGAACTGCTTATTTCGAATTTAATTGAAGAGTCTGTCACATCAAATATAGCATCCTTTTTGACTGTATTTTTCAAAGTCGATCTCAAATATCCTTCGAAAAATTTTGACCCCTTTCGTCCTAATCGGTGTCTTATTACAATAGTTCTGCTCTCCGTGTGGGAGACCTCATCAAATGTGCCCAAATTTCCATACAAGCAAATGATTTTCTCGATGTATTCTAATACAGATTCTTCACTCAGGTCCTTTTTCCAGAACATTATTGTATCTACCGATACTGTTCCACCAAGTTTTGTGCCTAATTTGTATAAGTATTCCTCATCTTTTGCATCAAGCAAAGATATTATCAGTTCACGATTCAGTACAACCATGTCTATTTTAGATAAATATCTCGTAAACTCGCTATATCTCCTAAGAATAATTCCTACTAGCGCGTTGACAGAGATACCCATTCTTTCCGCTTCTTCATCCAAAATCATCGACATTTCACTGTCAAATCGGAATGACCTGGTCACTGTTGCTGAACGGGCATCCGTGGTTAAGCCTTCAGTCATAACTACAATGCGATTAATTTAATGGCAGTGCAATATAAATTAGCTACCCGCGGTCTATAAGATCTTTTTGTAACCGAATGTGCTAGAAGTTGCACAATCGGTCGTATTGTAAACATGTTATCTATATTTGGTTCGACATATGTAAATCCACTTTGAAACATATGCAACAAGAATCTGCGAAGATGAATATCGATAATGAAGTGTGTTCGCTCTGTGAGAGTCAAGCTTTAGTGTTTGACGCCGAGACAAGTGAAACCGTATGCAGTTCCTGTGGAATGGTAGTCCACGATAATACCGAGTCGATGGGACCCGAATGGAGGGTTTACTCAGGAGGAGATGTTGAAAGCAAGAGTAGGACCGGGATGCCAACATCTTTGGCATTTCATGACATGGGTTTATCTACATTCATCTCATATTCAAACGTTGATGCTAACGGTGCAGCGATTAGCCCTGAGCAAATGAGTAAAGTTCAAAGAATGAGACGTTGGAACAAGATTTCAAGTAACAATAGAAGTTACCATCGAAATCTGAAAAATGCCTTTGCAATTTTGAGCACTATAAAAGACAAACTTTCATTAAATGATGCGCTCATAGAAAAATCTGCATACAATTACCGCAAAGCACTCGATAGAAGAATTATCAAGGGGAGATCGATTCGCGCTCTAGTCGTTGCATCTGTTTATGCAGCATGCAGAGAGCTAAATGTTCCGAGAACTCTTGATGAGATAGCCCAGACCGCAAATACAGATTCAATATTTGCTGGTAAATGTTACAGACTACTTGTAAGATTCCTAAAACTTCACTTGCCTGTACTAGATTCCAATGTTTATCTTGCCAAAATAGCAAGTAAAGCAAACGTAAGTGAAAAGACCTATAGGAGGGCCCTTGAAATGTTGACTGCGATAAAGGAAAATCCTGTATCGCATGGCAAGGATCCGAACGCTCTAGCTGTAGCCGTCCTATATGCAGCGTGCCTGAAGGAAAACGAAAAGGTTAGCCAGGCTCAAATAGCAGTAGCAGGGGATACAAGTATAGTAACTTTGAGAAAAAGATACCAGGATGTTAAGAGTATCTTTCCATAACATAATTTTCGCAAATAAGCCACGAAGGAATTCTTGAGGCCTTCTGGCACGAGTGCGCCAATGTAGTTCACCTGTTAGGCGACGAGGTTCCGTGAACAGTTTAAATAGTATGCGGACTGTTTTTTATCAGGATGGTTTCTGTTGATCAAATTCTCTCATCCTTAAGAAACGTAGTGGATCCTGAACTTCATAAAGATATAGTATCCATGGGCATGGTGAAGGACTTGAATATTAACAATGGGAAGGTTAGTTTCAACCTCGAGCTTACAACTCCCGCGTGCCCTTTCAACAGTGATATCGAACAAGACGTTCGGAATGCAATTGCAAACCTAGGCGTAAAAGAGCTGGACCTAAGGGTTACAGCAAGAGTAATGGAGGGCAGGGCTATCTCAGCGGACGAGTTGTTACCTGGCGTTAAAAATATTTTGGCGGTTGCTAGCGGAAAAGGTGGCGTGGGTAAGACAACTGTGTCGGTAAACCTAGCAATAGCACTAGCAAAAACAGGAGCCAAGGTAGGGCTACTTGATGCAGACATTTATGGACCTAGCGTTCCCTTAATGCTTGGTCTAAAAACATCTCCCGAAGTAATTAATAATAAGATTCAGCCTCCAGTTTCCCAGGGTATCAAAGTGATATCAATGGGATTTTTCTATGAGCAGTCCCAACAGGCAGGAATTTACAGAGGTCCGATTGTTTCAGGAATTGTCAAACAATTTCTCACAGATGTTAATTGGGGTGATCTCGATTATTTAATTATAGATTTACCACCGGGCACCGGAGACGCACCGCTGACAATAGCTCAAACAATTCCCATTACGGGCATATTAGTGGTAACAACCCCGCAAGATATTGCTATGAATGTAGCTGTGAAGGCTGTGGGTATGTTCAATAAGTTAAATGTACCTATTGTAGGCGTTGTAGAAAACATGAGCTACCTTGAATGTCCACATTGTAAAGTACATGTACAAATCTTTGGTAAAGGAGGAGCACAAAAAGTCAGTGAACAATTCAATGTACCTTTCATTGGCGAGATCCCTCTTCATACTCAAATAATGGAAGGCAGTGACACGGGAACGCCGGTTACGGTATCTGAGCCCAGTTCAATGCAATCACTAGCATTCAGCAAAGTTGCTAAGACCATAGCCGGGAGAATTAGTATCCTAGCGGCAGAGATGAAGGAACAGGAAAATGAAGCGCCCTCTGAAACTCAATCAAGCGTTCCAACTAGAGAAGCCAATGTACAGCAGAACGCCTCTCAGTCCTGAAGACATACCTCTCTTAAAAGATCCTTTTGGCACTCTTATTCATAATAAAGACATAACAAAGAGGAAGATAAAAGGCATTTTAAGAAGTGCTAAACGTGTAATTTCAGTGGGCGATTCCACAACGGATCGTCTTCTTTCATTTGACATCACACCTCACATCTTGGTGGTTGATGGAATAGAAAGGCGGATGAAGAGGAATCATGGCCTTCATCCAAAGATCGCGGTCGCTAAAGTATTACATTGTAATAACCCGCCAGGATCGGTCTCCAGACAGGCATTCTCTGTTTTGCGTCAGGCTTTTAACATGCCATACCCTGTAAAAGTAATAGTGAATGGCGAAGAGGATATGTTGACGCTGCCAATTATTAATATTGCACCCCAGGAAACATTTGTTTTGTACGGTCAACCCTTACAAGGGATGGTTGTAGTCAATGTTAACCTGGAAATGCAGACAAAGGCTAAAAATTTAATGGAGAGAATAGGAATCAGATAGAGTCAGGGTATGATGATGTGGTGGCTGGATGATTTTTCTTTTAGAAAAATGTGATTAGTTATACCAATATCTGACCCTCACACTACACGTGTATCAATTCCATTAGTATAAAGTACACATTAACAGTGCTAAGAGACAGCTTTAACATCGGTACGGGTATTTGTTGTGTATCTTAGTCTTTTCAACTTCAGTTATGATTAACCAAATGTTCCATCATAATTTCGAAATACTGCAACACATCCCCAAATACTTTATATATCTACACGTCACAGCCACAACCGTCATCTTCTCTAAATTGGTATAATGCAACTTTGTAATTTTTCAGGCACTTAGAACATAGACTTCTGTCATCTGATATTCTAGTTCCGCAAAATGCGCAAACTCTCTGTTTGCAATCTACGCTTTGCAATACATGTCTTAATAAAGAGTGACTCTTAAATTTTCTTGTCGTTGCTGAAACGAATTTACTACACTATTATAAAGAATCCGAATTTATCGTTTCTAATAGTGATAAAGGCTTTCTTCTTGTCCGCTTCAATACTATGGTTTCTATCTTAGAACGCTATTGTAGCAAGATACATCGTGTGGATCCAATCGATTATTTCAAGAATGTCAAGAGTGGCATACAATAGCAACAATACCAAATCTCCGTTATTCTCTTCAGCTATTGACACGATGACACTCGCAAGTGCATTTTACCATTTTGATGTCAAAGGAACAATCTTGAGTTGATCCCATTGAATCTGATACCGGCCATTCACCGGGGCAATCACCGTGTCGTCCTCGCTTACAAAAGAATGTTGAGTTCACCTCTTACAGAGCTATGCTAATACAATTTAAGATTTTCAAAATAAGGTCGCGATGTGATCTCAAAGATTTATGTTAAACAATTGTGGAGCATATATTGAACCTTCTCTGACTCGTTTTACTTTTGCCACAGAAAGGTAATGAGGCCAAATTGTCACCATAATAGAGCCTTCTGGAACTCCCTCCGGTGCGCCGATAACAATAATATCTTTTTCATCAACTCCATGCTCTGATAATTTTTGTTTACTGATGTTCACCATGTCTTTTGACATACCACTGCTATATAGATACACTTTACCAGCGTATTCAATTCTTTGATCCATTGACGAATAGTCAAAAAGGGATATACTAAAATGTAATGTCTATCATAGAGCCCTTAAGACTAATAGATACATCTAGGTTATTTTGAATCCTAAACGCTAGAGACTAGTTACATCGGGAGGAGACGTGTAACCTTTAAGCATATGATCTCTATACTCCGCTGCAAGCCGCCGGTTGCATAACGTACAAATACTGCTGGAGGGATTGAGTCAAAAGCTGTGAGAGTTCTATGCTGAAACTGGTTCTGGTAAGACACAAATATGTTATACCTTATGCGTTATGGTTGCGCAGAACAATTCTGAATAAGGCATGAGCCTTAAGTCAATTTACATTGATACGGAAGGAAAATTCCGACCTGAAAGAAGCAAAGTCCAGCATATTATGTGCGAAAGCAAGTAGCGTTAGGCAGCAAGAAAGTGTTTTAAAGAAGCTTTCAGTACAGGACAAAATATATGCAGAATTAGACCAAAATGATAAGCCAATAAGTGCAGGCAACAGAATTCCAAAAGATGATTACAATAAAATTTTAGACGATTCGGAAATGTACTATAATACTATTGAGTTTATTTTGTCAAAAGGAAAAATTATGCTAAGGCAGAGATCAGAACGCATGTAAGACTAACAAGTGGTGTAAGCCTATGCCTGTCTGAAACTGTAATTGTAACTTGATAAAAATAGAAAGCACACCTGCAAGTACCTATCAAGTTTTAGGTAATGCATTAGCGGACGGCGAACCGGTAATCATACCGGTATGGATGCATGTTCGAAGTATGGCAATGAACTACAACTGGTATCATTCCCAGTTCCTATTATAAATGGTGACAAAGTATAACAAATCATTTCAATTATATCAGCGGTACTGCATACACGTTCTTATCACTTCCTTAGGTTTAGTAAGAGCAGAACCGCTATTACTAACAACAATAAGGAAGACAAGGCTACTAGCAAGACAAACGAATAAGTTTTCATCCTTTTTCTTCCATCAAAACCGTGCAAATATTCAGCCAATATGGAATTTATGCTGTTAATCATATAGAAAAGGACTACAATCTTCAGCCTCTGATATTTCGTCATTCTGTTCTTATAGCGTATGACTATGCAAACCGCTACAAATCCCGCTTCCGACCATTATACATATAGCAAAGCGTAGTTACAATACCGGAGCATATACCGGTTCTTGAACCAAGGCTGTTTATCATTATATGCACTACTATAAGTATCAGAAGAAATGACCCCTAGATTTAGACGGGTGAAAAATACAGTTTTCAAATTAGGCCATTACAAAAACTTTCCATACTTGCGCACCACACCATCCGATGACAATTAAACAAATTTAGAAAAAACTAGGTATAAAAAGAATTTACAAGGATAAAGAATGCCTAATATAATTTGTCCATGATATGATAGGCATAATCAGTTAAAACCACCTAGTCCATATTTAAATGGAGGGTCTCACAGAACTACAAAAGATTGTGCTTCACCTTTGTATACAGTACTTTGATTTTGTGATGCACCTAGTGCAGGTATTGTAATTATGGTAGATACCACTAATAGCGTTAACAATATAGGTGTATTATAGCGGTGTCCCTAATGCGAATAGTACATAGTGGTCTATATAGTTTTTGTATCTACCATATAGTTGTATATCGAATGGTGAACTGTCCCCTGACTTTAGTTGTGTAATTAATTCAATACCTGATACTACAGTAATTAGAAAAATAAACCTGGTAAATATGATTATGATCCTACTCTTTTCATCTTAGAACCGCATTTAGGACAAGCAGCCTGGTTATGCTTTGTTCCACAACTCATACAATAATAGCTCAATGAAGTATTGCCGAACATTGTCGTTGTTCCGGATACACCCAATCTTCG
>DATFDI010000005.1:0-2790 GCA_035252175.1 Nitrososphaeraceae archaeon | reverse complement strand
GTCTTGATGCGCATCATATACTGTAAAGGGGCCAACTGCTATAATCGCAAAGACCAGCTTTAGGAGTACTATTATTATGATTATTGCAACAATTATAAGTATTATTGTCCATAACAAGCCTAGCACCATAGCAAGCTAATTAGTCAATATACTATAAAGCCCAAAATGGTAATTCTTATAGCATTTTCTTTGTAACATTGTTCGGTTCTAGGACTGAAATGCGCTACCTTGTTATTTACGCTAAAAGAAGCGGGAATAAATCGGTTGAATATTTACAATTGTCTGATGAGGAAATTCGGGGCAACATGATATACCTTAACTATTCAATTCTAATGGAAATCATGTATGTTGAGTTCTTCTTTTGTCTATGAACTTAATTTAATCTTCCTCCTGTATGATTTTCTCGTGGTACGATTAGTATAACTTTGTTATTCTTTACATCATATGTATGCAGCTGATGCATCCCATTTGCTTCAAATATTATTGGTTTAGATGCGTTTAGTTATAAAATTTCATAAATCATAGATTATCTTTTTGCATGCGGTTATTGTTACAGCATAGTAATTAGAAAGGAGAATACTCAAGGTAAAGGGAGAGAATATTCTCCTTGCTATCGACTATAATTCAAGCTTATATAAATATAAATATAAATATAATAATAATAAACCACTATTATCAAGAAAAGCAGAGTTAGGAGACGGAATTCATATTGCTGCTGAAGATAGATGAATAAATAGTTAAATTATCTTATCTCAATGCATGTAATTTGTCAAATTTGTCAAGATTATTTCAAAAGTTTGCTACAAAATCATCACAAGGGACAGGGCTTGGCCTATATCTCAAAGAGTATTGTAGAAGCTCATGGAGGAAAGATGTGGGCAGAAAATAACTCTGATGGCAAAGGTGCTACATTTGCTTTTGCTTTACCACTTGTGAACAAATAGATCTGAATAGCAGAGTTGATAGCTCTGCAACTGCTATCTCATATGACATAGTCAATCAACCTCTATATATACAATAAACACACAGGAATGGACTACTACAATCCCTCAAACCTAAAAACAGCTATTGTTCAGCAAAGTTTTTACGATGTTTGGTTTTTCACCTTTATCTTGCAGAGCCAGACAAACAGAATACTCCTAGTTGACGATGAGCCTGATCATTGTTTAACTTATCAAATGGTACTGCAGGATGCTGGTTTTGAATGTGTTTCATATATAGATTCAACTAAAGCTCTGCAGGAATTCAAGCCTGAGTATTATGATTTAGTTATACTTGATATTAGGATGCCAAATCTAGATGGATTTGCTTTTTGCGAGAAGATAAGAGAAATTGATAAACCTGTAAAGATAGTTTTTATAACAGCGGGAGAACTATATGATGGGAATTTTATAAAGAAGCATTATCCTAAGCTGAGCAATGATGTTAATATTACTCTTGTTCGAAAGCCAATTGTAAATGATGAGTTATTAAAAATAGTAAATATGACAATAGCTCACAGGATTCGAAGTAAGATGCAGGATGCTGGCCAGCCAGGTATGACATGAGCAGCGGTTTATACAAGTAGTAAACAATAGAAAAACATAAGAAAGTATAGATATGTTATGATATGAGCCCTGAAGCCTACCAACAAAGAGAGCTTGACCCAC
The DNA here is from genome assembly GCA_035252175.1 of Nitrososphaeraceae archaeon. GTDB lineage: Archaea > Thermoproteota > Nitrososphaeria > Nitrososphaerales > Nitrososphaeraceae > JAFAQB01. Next base: position 1,141 of record DATFDI010000005.1, on the reverse strand, counting down.
TTCAGCATAATCAAGGTGTTCAAGTATATTAATATAGATTAAAAAAGCGATATCAAAAAGTTGCAGATGGTTCAATGAGTAAATACCTTTGTTTGTGCAAAGAGGTTTCAATTTTGCACATGTCCCGGAGATAGAGAATAATACTTCATTATAACGCCTAGGCGGTACGTCATTCAGTCTTCTCGTCATCATAATCTCCGAGTTCTAGTTCGTCTTTGAACTCCAATTCTTCTTCCTCTTCAGCCATTTCTTCAACATCGTCAGACAATGTTCTTCCCATGACTGGTTCTCTAGATTATATTATGTTGATATTAAAATGAAGTGGCTGACCTATAAGTGAAATTTGTGGGACATAATTTCAGTCATTTGGAATAGAACAGACGTACATAGTAAGTGCCATAGATGACAGCACATTGACACATAACTTGATCTTTAATTTAAGAATCGTGAAATTAGAAATGCGGCTAAAAGCAATGCGCTCGACAAGCTAGATTTCAAGTTTCCATAGACGATATGAAGTATATCTATTAAGAGGTTCGATATGTTTAGTGGATTTGTAAATGAAAAAATAGTGGCAGATTATATGCCTTTTAGGATTATTCTTTCCTATTAGCAGTGCTTCTTGCTGCTGTTGTTGATTCCATTTGTTGAACTTTCTTTGTTAGCGTCTTGAGTTCTCCATCAAGACCTGATGCAAATTCTTGTGGTGCATCTGGTAGATTTGGTACTGGTGCTCCTTGAGGAATACCATCTACAGCTTCAAGCTCTCCGCCATCATTAAACGGAGACGAACCATTGAAGATTTTAGATAAGCCTGAACTTTCAGCTGTAAATGTCCATTGTTGATTATGCAAGTTTCTACTCTCAAGTTCCTTTACTTCCGGCATCCTAGAAGTGTCTATTTTTGGTACTGGTAATGCCTTATTCCAATTTACTCCTAATGTCTCCAAAGCTTTTGCAAATACTTTCCCATGAGCCAAGTCGCGAACTATCAGATAGCGAACTCTGGCCAGCAACTAGAAAATGATGAATGTTAGGAGAGTCTAAGGCAACTGAAAGAGGAAGCTGACTATCATTAAAATCTGATGGCATAGGTGACGATGCTCCTTCAAGAAGCATATTGATTGTATTTGAAACCAAT
>DATFDI010000004.1:0-4676 GCA_035252175.1 Nitrososphaeraceae archaeon | reverse complement strand
ATGAATGTTAGGAGAGTCTAAGGCAACTGAAAGAGGAAGCTGACTATCATTAAAATCTGATGGCATAGGTGACGATGCTCCTTCAAGAAGCATATTGATTGTATTTGAAACCAATTCTACATGCCCCATTTCTTCGGTTGCTATTGATCTAAGTAAATCCTGATATGCTTTTGCTTCTCCTATGAAATTCATGTTCTGAAATAAATATTGCATCATTGTTCTCATTTCTCCAAATTGTCCACCAAGACCCTCCTGTAGTGCTTGGGCAGCTTTAGGATCTGGTTTATTCGCTGGTGGTATCCTATTTGGGTTGATTTATTGAAGAACTATATTCTATCTAGTGTGCGGCAAATTAGTTATTCCTTTTAGCTGCTTTGTTTAATAAGAATTTTAGTTTCTTTTTGGGAACATTCTCCACAGAAAATCTATATTTGATCTTATCCATTAAATATCAGGTACAAATCTTCAAAAGATCGTCATTTTGTAGTATATGTAATCATTAAATAATATTTGTTATATAAATGATGTAATGACAGGAAAGCAAGACAACAGTAGACGACAACCGCTTGCCGGATTAATGTTAATGCTACTGTATTTTAGCAAAAAGGCTAAATTCTTAATAATTGTTGGCGCTGTTTTGGCAGCAATTGGTTTTATCGGTGGTTCTTATTTTGGTTCTATCGTAGTGACAGAGGTATCGCAAGGAAAGATGAACCATGTCACCTCTACTCCCTATCTTGTAAATGGTATAGATCCATTCCTAGCTGAGAAAATACTCTTTGGTGTTGGTATATTGGGAATAGCAATAATCGGTCTAGGAATTGCATCGCGTAAGCGTCATTCAAATATTTAAGATTAGTGTGAGCGTATAACATACTGAACCAATGTGCTTCTTGTTATAGATAGGAAGGGCTTTACGCCAACCAGTAATAGCCCGACTCCCGTTTGTCATGAATACAGAAGGTCAGATTGCGGAAGCTTTTGCAGATTACAGGGCTTTGGTTCTGTACCGACAACACTTCACAAAAATTCAATCCGTATCCGTATAGAAGAAGGAAACAAGTGGACGCTGAGAGTGGCTATTATCCTTGGAAGTACTGGACCTGGAGAAATGTCGAGGCTTATGATATATTCGATGCTTTTATGATAAAGGCTATACTTATGAGAGTGTAGGTGTAAAGGGCGGCGAAGTTGCAGAGAAGCAATTTGAAATATCAACTATAAGAACTCAATAGCAAAAACGACAAGCTTCAACATCTTTTTATTTTTGCTTCCTCATAAATGTCTGCTATATTGACATTTCAAAAAACGAGAAATTCTATTAACGTTGATTGATATCTATACGATATTGTTTATATCATGGCTAGATCATTTCATATTCAAACTGATGATGCGTAATAAGGACAAGCGAACTCAGGCATCAATTACCAAAGTTCATACCCAGAATCTTAATTCCTACCACAAGCAACTGTCGAAATTGCTCGACAGCACTAATATCAAAATAATCTCTGGGCTTCTAAAGAACCCATCTATTAGCAGCATTTCTTTAGCTAAGAGACTTGATATTCCATTCTCTACACTACAACGAAGAAGACTAAGAATTGAAAAAGCGATGCTAAAAAAAACTTATGCTTTTAATTTTAAGGCATTTGGAGCTAGAATAGGAGATTTAATTGTAGATATTGATAAAGGGAGATCAGATGAAGTAGCTCAAAGTATTCTTAAGAGTCATAAAAACAACATTGAATACTGCCATAGCAGAATTGATTCAACACATAGCGTTTTAGCTCACGTTGTTTACAAAGAGACTGCAGAATTGTATTATTTAATAGAGGATATCAAGGCTATGGAATATGTGAAAGGTGTGCAATGGTCTGAAACAGTAAATGTGATTGGAGATAATACTTCTGAAGTCATAAGTAGTTTCTTTAATAAATAAAATTGAAATTTATCTATGGACACGCTATGCTTCTATTATCTTCAAAGCATCCTGTTCGAGGTTGACTCGCATTACCAAAACTTCATGAATTCCTTAAACATGTTGCATATGTTAATATGCTTCGCTTCTGATATCCAACTAAACAGTATCTCCTGGAATTACAAACGCTATATCGTCGGAAGTTGATTTAAGTCATTAATGAAAAGATAAAAGAATGTAAAGATAGCATACACCAATTACATAATCCCATATACAATAAGTCTAGAGTTGAAATAGAAGCTTTAGAACGGGTTCATGGGCAAATACAACATCTAGTTGTCAACAACGAAAACATGGATTTGACCAGTTGTACTGGATGGCTTCTTAATGTTTCAGTTGACGATGATCACGTTATCCTGTCGATAAAGACAGAAGAGGATGGACAAATCCTTAAGTTCCGTTACATCTACCAATGCGCACGACTAATCCAGGAATACCGTTTGCAAATTCTCATTCAGGGAATCCAATATCTTCATATCTTCTGCTGTAAGCTCAAAGTCAAATACCTGGCTATTCTCTAAGATCCTGTCCTCATGTATTGATTTAGGAATAACTACTAAATTGTGCTGTAAACTCCATCGTATCAGAATTTGGGCGGGAGTTTTGTTCTGATATTTCTTTGCTATATTCATAATACTTGGATGGTTAAGCCTTTTACCTCTTGTTAATGGGCTATACGCTTCAAGCTGAATTCCGTTCTTCTTACAGAATGATAACAAGTCTTTTTGATGTAAAAATGGATGGAATTCCACTTGGTTGACTGCAGGTACAACATCAGAGTCCTGAAGGATCTCTTTCAAGTCATCGATTGTATAATTGCTCACTCCAATTGCTCTGGCTTTTCCTTCTTTTAAAAGATGAACCATTGCTCTCCATATATCAGTGCTATTACTGATTCCTTGTACTGGCCAGTGTATTAGGTAAAGGTCTACACATGTCAACCCAAGCCGTTGTATGCTGTCTTCACATGAACGCAGAGCAAAGTCATATCCTACTTCTCTAGTATTCCACAGCTTAGTAGTGATGAATACTTCCTCTCTTGAGACCCCGCTTTCGAGTACAGCCTTTCCTACATCTGACTCATTACCATATATATAAGCAGTATCAATGTGTCGATAACCTATATTCAATGCATATCTAACTACACGCTGTGTTATCCTACCAGGTGGTGACTGATATACCCCGAGGCCAAGCTGGGGAATCTCAACTCCATTATTAAGTCTACTATGGGACTGCACGGTTAACATATCTGCAATCCTGCGATTACAAGACATTTATACATTGTAAATTATGGTGGTGATTGAAGAATTAAGGGAACAGAGAGCAAGAGATATAGAGGATGAGATGATTTAATGCCAACACAACAGACATGGCATAGGAATTAATAAGCCAGCCGCCGCTAGTATAATCCCCCCAACCGTATGAAGACATTGGCTAACTACAAAGCATTTTCGTGATGTTAACGATTGTCGGAGACTTGTATACATATAAAGTTCTGTATATGCTACTGCTATAATTGAAATAAATAAAATAAACAATTATACCGCAGTCACTTGGACATTGCTTGACTCCTAGTAGCTAGTCAAATACGATAAGCTTAATGGCATGTTAATTTCTGTATTTTTGCAAATTATCCTTGAACTAAGGCAACCAAGATATCGCAACAAGTTGAATAACGAATATAACCAACTATTCGTATACTGGTTTATTTCAGGAAAGCAATTGTAGAATATCTTTCTATTCTCATAATTCATCTAATTTATCTGATATGTAACTAATGAGGAGAACTCATTATTACTAATACCAAGAATAATGCTATTGAGAGTGCTGAAGATATCGTGGTGAAAATACCACTATCAATAGAACTAATGACAACAAGAAATAATCTATAAAAAAATAGAAGTGGCTACAGCAGGATAGCTCACATATTCATGAATTCGTTTTGAACAACATCTTACAAGATGCTCTAATAATCGCTCAATATATTTGATCTATATTGGAGTTTCTTCCAAAATTAGCAATCGATGTCCGCGCCTATTCGAATATAATAGATCATTAATGAATTACCGCATTGTGTATTTGTTAAATCTGACAAGTCATTGCAATCAGAAGGAGGAATGGGATTACTATGGTATACTAGAGAAGTAGAAGGATTTTGTACTAACCCTATCATAGCATAATAATAAGTCTGGCTTGGTGGAGTGCAGAGGAATATCAGATACAAATGTTAGCAGGTATGCTGATGGCCTCTTGGAGAAAGAAACCAAGAAAAACACGATTGATGAATTAGCTTCTTATCGTGGAAAAGCCCTAACAATATTAGTTTGTTTCGCATCTATGTCAATGGGACAAAGAACTTGGAGAATATGCCTTGACTAAAATAAGATAGATTAATGAAAATAGTATTTGAGAAATTCAAATTGCACATTTCCAATTTTGCTGCCACATTATCGTATCCATGCCAGGTCCTCCGTGCACAGATGCGTTGATTAAAAAACTCCTTGCAGAATTTACTGACTGATATTAGAAGTATAAATTAACTGTGTTAGTTATTGCCTAAATAAGACAAAGTAGTTAATGATCTTATAGTAATCGATGATGCTGCCAGATACATTTCTAATGCAAATAGGAGGTACTGAATGGCTTATCATAATATTTCTAGGCTTATTTTTGTTATTTGGTTCAAAGAAGTTGCCGG
>DATFDI010000003.1:0-37946 GCA_035252175.1 Nitrososphaeraceae archaeon | reverse complement strand
GATAATAGTAGAAATCGCACCTCCTCCGTCTTTGTCTAGCACCTTTACCGCCCACAACCTCGCTCCAGGAGCGACCCCGACGACACCTATAGAGTTATCCTTAGCAGCTGCAATGCCTGCAACATGGGTGCCATGGCCATTGTCATCGTCAGCTGTAGTGGTATTAGCCACAAACGTTTGTTGTCTATATACATTTAGGTCTTGATGGTTCAAGCTTATACCAGTATCCAAAATTGCAATATCGGCATCGACATCGCGTTCCAGTCCACTTCCTGAAGCTGCAGAGCTCCTCTCCGCTCCAACTCTCATTATGCCAGTTGGCATAACCTGTGAATTAATATGTACTATTTTGTCTTGCTCTACGAATGCAACGTTGGGATCTTGTTTGATAATATCGAGTGCTTTAGGATCTGCTACTTTGACTAAGAAACCACCAAGTGCAAATTTATTGGTGTAAATAATTGATGCATTTATTTTTTGGACTCGGTCTGATACTGACTTTATGATTTCATCTAATGCTAAATTATTGAGTTTGTTCTTCGATGCAGAAGATGAGGATAAGCGTGAGCCTACATCTGGTTTCAGCATCACTATATATTGATTTGGTATTAGTATTTCCTGCTGCTGATTGGCCGTCGCTTTTTCTGTTGCTTTTCTCATAGGGGAGATTGAAGTTGAAATATTATTATTGCCCACTTCTTCTTGTGTATGGTTCCCTACTTGATTGGGCTGTGACTGCATACGTTGTGACATACCACCAGGAATTGGAAGAGGTAACTGAACAAATCCAAATTCATCTTGTGGCTGTAGACTAGTAGCTGCATACACAAATCCAATTTGAAAAATAAGTGAAAGTACAGACGCTATTCCCAATGTCATTATTATCGAGTGTAAGGGTTGATCTCGAATGCAGCCACCAACCATAGCCAGACCATAATTAATTGCTCTTTATAAAAGCAATACTACTCATTTGCAACAAAGAATTAGATGTAATAAAGTACAAAAAAATTCAACTAGAATGAGGCCTCAGTCCAATAGCGTAATAAAATAAAACAACATTCATGATTTTTATACACTTCCATAAAAACACATTATACTAGGTTTAGTTTAAAATGCGTGCACACTCTTGTCTATCTCTACACTTGCTACCATTGAATTGCTTCTGAGATCGTTGAGCAATTTTCCAAGTATTTGTTGGTTTGGAGCTTTTATTGCGAGTCCTTTAATGGAATATTTATAGACATAGATCACTTTTGCACCTTCGCTTTCCACTTTGGCAGTTAAGTTCTTAAGTACCTCTTCTAGGCCTTTTAAGGTACGAGTTATATTATTGTCTTTTAGAGTTATTATATATTGATCTGCGATCGTCGTGATCGCTTCTACTTCTGTTCTATTCATTATATTGTTATTGTTTTGATAAGATTGGTATATTGTTGTGAGCGATTAGCCATAAGTTTGAATATTTGCTTGTCATCCTGTATAGCTTTCTTATTCGAAAAAATGCTACATCTGAATTAATTTCTGTGCTTCCATACATTGCTAGGGATGAAATTAAAGTGCTACTAATATGCCTTGTTTGAGAGCATTTAAACTACCTTTGGAACATCTATCTGTAGAAGATGCGACCAGTCTGATTTTACATGTCTATTCATTAATTTTCTAGCATTTGCTACAATTTTTGAAGTATCTGGATCTTTTTTTATTATAGCGGCTAGCTCCATTTCGTTATCTACAGCAAGACAATTGTAACCTTCTTTGAAATCACAAAACTCTGGGTTTACATATTCATTTTCTAACCATTTTCTATGAAGTATTAAGGCACAGCCATTATGTATTGCTTCCAAAAAAGTGTACTGAGTGCCTCCACCATCGTGTTTAAGTACGCTTAGGTCTACAACAAACTTTGACTGCGCAAGAATACTTGACAAAGCTGAAAATGTTTTATCAAACATTCCATAATAATATCTGTTAAAATCGCCATTGTATCCTCCAAGATACAAATGTACATACATTCTGCTTGGACATCCAAATAATCTGATTGGTTGATGCTGCTGACCCTGTAAAATCTTGTTAGCTTTAATTATCACATCTGTATTCTTTTCAAAACTAATTCTAGATATTGATACTGCTCCTTTCCTTTCAGATTGATTAGAAGTAATAACAGGATATGGATAAAAAGGATGGTATAGAAAAAGTGATGAAAGGTTATGTCTATTTTTCAAATAATTTTGGACAGTTCTTCTTATTGTTACCAAGTTCCAATTAGCCAGATGAGGTACAATATTATCAGAGATATCTCTATAATCGTGAACTACAACTATGCCACTTTTATTATCATTATCATTATTATTATTAATATCGGATCTGTCATTTCTCGCATTAAGTCTGGTTAAGACATTGAAGTGAGTCTCTTTAAATAATATTATAAAAGGAAATTTTATTTTATTTACCAAGTCAATGGAGATATTCTGGTAATGTAATCCATATCCAAATTCACGTAACTTTGATTCAGTCCTCTTAGTTACTCTGAAGATATTATTATGCTTCTTTTTTGAATATCCTGTTTGGTGAAGAAGATGGGCAGCAAATGTTGTGCCTCCACCGTAGAGATATTTGTGAAGGTACAAGAATTGGGTTTCCTTGTTAAAAGATTCTTCATTGAAGAATTCCAAGTCTTTGTAATGCATTATGTTCTGTCCAATATAATGATATACTCGATGCTTTTAGTCTGGCACTTCACAGAAGCATAAACATCTCGTACCGCCATATCTCTATCACCTGGATGACAAGGGGATAGACAGACAGGTATAGAGTAGACGGTGCGAGATGATGCGATGCCACGTTTTGGATCTTGGCATCATATAATCCAGCTCTATGAATTATTAACGTTATATAACCAAGTTAACTATCAAGTCTCATCCAGTTCTGTGGAATTCTAAAGCTAAACTAAACAAATCTTGCAGCGTGTGTCTTTGTACCATCAAGAGCGTCTGCGTCTGTAACCTTTACCGATATGAAGTTGCTTCCGTTAAACTCCCTAAGCTTCTTTTTTCCTTTCTGTTCTGGTATCTTTGCAATTAATTCGTATACGGTCCTTTGCCGCTGCAATATTAAGACGATAAATAATGATTCAACCAAGAGGAATTCATCTTTAGAGCCAGCAGCTTTGACCTATTAGCCTTCATCTTTACATTCAGAAAGCAGTCCCTTTAACGCTTTTCAGTTTGCTGCTGATCCCATGATTTTGAAAAAAGATCAAGCCATTTCTGATTCATTCTCTGCATATTGTCAAATTGCTGTTCATATGCTCTGTTCATTTTCTCATAATTTCTAATGTACTCGTTATAAAGATTGTTTACTTTCTCAATGCTCTTGATAGATTCGTTATAAATATAGTTTAAACGTTCTAGGTTTACAACATAGTCTTTCTGTAGTTGATTTATCTTCTCAAAGTTTTTAATAAATTCATTATACATTTCAAACCATGTCATATGAGTATAATGTCAGTGGTTATACTTATCAATTAGGCTAGCTGACTTTTTTCCTTGCATTAACCTAACATATTGCCCCCCATCTCTATTGCAGCACGCAGATTAGAGCAGACTAGATAGACAGTACAAGATAATGAAACGGTGCTTATTGACCTCCAGCATCAATGACACAATTCTGTGGATTATTAATAAAAGATAACCAAGTTAAATAACCTATCTGTAGGCTGAAGTTAGATAGAATCTAGAGAATTAACTTCTGAATTAACTTCTCGAATTTTTAAATATCATCCTCGCATATTATACATAGAGAAAGTCTCAACTGAGAAGTGGACTATTTACTCATTAGTCCCTCAATCCCAAAGCAGCGGCGAGTTGTCTGACATCGCTCCCGCAGCTTGAAATTTTATCAGTTCACAGAAGCATGAACATCTCGTACCGCCTTATCTCTATCACAGCGGGATAGACAGCATAGTTCCTGAGAGTAGACGGCAAGAGACAATGAAAAATTATTCGGATGACGATAAATATGGTTGCTGCATTGTCTCGAATTCCTTCATCCTAGCTGTTAAAGCGATGACTATATTTACTATTTTTATATACTACATAATGATAGATTCATACGTTACTTGACAGCTGTAGCAGCTCCACAACAACCATCAAAGTCTGAAATAACAAGAGTATTGCACGGTGAAGAAGCAGTAACTGATAGCATATTAAAATTCATAGCAGATGCCAAGCAAGGCTGGGATACATATATAGATAAAACAGGACTTTCTATCGCACTCACAGTTGAACCGATAAGAAAGGCATTAGCAGATGCCAAGAATAATAAAGGTCTCAAAATAAAAGCTATTACTGAAATTACTAAAGATAATCTAAAATGCTGCAAGGAGTATATGCATATAGTAACAGAGCTACGTCATTTAGATGGCATAAGGGGTAATTTTGCTACAAGTGAATCAGAATATATTGCAACTGCAACATTACAAGAAACAACACAACGTTTACAGATAATCTATAGCAATGTCAAGAATATTGTAGAGCAACATCAGTATTTATTTGAGAACCTTTGGACTAGAGCCATTCCAGCTGAAGAGAAGATAAAAGAAATTGAAAATCAAATTATTTTAGGTAAAACAGAGGTTATTCGTAATCCAAAAGATATACAGGAATTATTCATCGATATGGTAAAATCGGCTAAACAAGAAGTATTACTAGTACTTCCTACCATCAACGCATTTTATCGTGAAGAGCGCATAGGACTAATAGAGCTATTAAAGCAAGCAGCAGGGAGAAAAGATAACAAAGTAAATGTAAAGATTTTGACTCCAAGAAACGACATAATAGAAAAAAAGACAGAGACTATTAACACACCAAATATAGATATCGCATCATATGAGGAGGAAGAAGAATTACAGCTAGAGGCAGAAAAAATTACAATTACAACTGTTACTATAGTAATAGTAGACAGAAAGGAATCTCTGGTAATAGAAAAGACAGATGATTCAAAGCAAAATTTTATAGAAGCAGTAGGAATAGCAACTTACTCGAATAGCAATCCAACTGTGCTATCCTATGTTTCTATATTTAGAAGTCTATGGAGTCAAATAAAACTGTATGAAAGAGTTAAGCAAGCAAATGTACAATTAAAGCGCCATGACAAAATGCAAATGGAATTTATCAATATAGCAAGTCATGAAATAAAGACTCCAACACAAGCTATTTTAGGATATGCTGAAATTTTACATAAACATCCTGAAAGAAGAGATGAAATCTTAAACGCGATTTCAAGGAATGCAACAAGGCTTCAAAGACTTACTAATGATATATTGGACGTTTCAAGAATAGAAAGCCATACATTAAAGCTCACTAAAGAGCAATTCAACATAAATGATTTGATATTAGATATTGTACAAGACTATAGAAACCAAATAGAAAAGGAGAAAGACAAGTACAATTTAGCTTTAGTTTGCAAATATCATCATAAGAATCATGATGACGATAATGATGTCTTTTCGTCACTTATAGTGGAAGCAGATAAAGAAAGGATAATCCAAGTTATTTCTAATCTATTAAATAATGCGATTAAATTTACAAAGGATGGACAAATAACTATTAATGTCATGAAATATACAGATGAAGAGTATAATGTTAAAAAAGATAGTAGCCAAAAACGAGAAGAGCAAGTAATGGTTAGCATAAAAGACACAGGTACAGGTATTAGCTTTGACATGTTACCAAGATTATTTACGAAATTTGCTACTAAATCTGGCTCAGGCGGTACTGGTTTGGGTTTATTTATTTCAAAAAGTATTATAGAAGCTCATGGAGGTAGAATATGGGCCCAAAATAGTACTGATGGTGAAAAAGGGGCAACGTTTTACTTTACCATTCCACTAAGCAGACAGACCAACAAGAACATTAATTAAAATAAAGTTGTTTCAACTTTAGAAGAAAGTGCTTACGGAAACTAGTTCATAATGAGATAGTATACCATTATATAATGGTAGGTAACATGATGGATATCCCACGTCAGCAGAAGAAGACAATAAAATTAGTAGTTCTAACAGCACTATTGCTGTAGAAAGGACCAAGGAAAAAGAGCCATTTCTAAAAAGAGTTCTTATTGTGGACGATGAGCCTGATGTCACTTTAACTTTCAAAGCTGGTTTAGATGGCTATTATTATGATAAAACACGTTTTGAAGTATACGCTTACAATAATCCTATATTAGCATTATCAGAATTCAAACCAAATTTTTACGATTTACTTTTAACTGATATTAATATGCCGCATATGGATGGATTTGAATTATGTGAGAAGATATTAGAATTAGATATTAATATTAGAGTTTGTTTTATCTCTGCTGCTGAAGTAAATATTCAAGCTCTAAGAGAAGTATATCCAAAAGCAAGAAGTATAGGATGTTTTATAAAAAAACCAGTTACGATAAGTTATTTAGTCAAAAGACTTAGCGCGGAGCTAGAATAGATAGTAATGGCAGTGGTCTGATAGGTATTGAAAAGTGTCGATATTAGATACATTCCAGATGTTTAGCTCTAACTTAGAACACAACATCATATGCATAACATATATCAGGGTTAACTTGGTTATCTAAAATTAATAACCTGGGAAGCAATCATCTGTTTTGCACAAAGCAATTAGTGTAATGCGGTGCTCATTTTACAGTCATTGTTCTCTGAGTTACCGCATTCTACCAACTAATTGCTTTGTGCTAGTAAAGCACCTTAAGGTAATCGTCGTAGCTTCTGCAAAGTGGGATTAGCTACTTATTAGGAGCAATAACACTATCGCAGTTAGAATACCATTGAACAATGTCAGCCCTTATGCCCCAGCAGTGATATGTTACAGTTTTATCAGCCAGTATTGCGTGTCTTGTTTCCGCTAGTAAAAGCTCTATGTTCTTGTTCGAATCCCACCATCTTCTTTTTAGCTTTATAATCTGTCCTTTGCTGTCAGATGCAAGATAATATCCGCCTTTCTCGTGTTTGATTTGCTTAACCGCTAATGTTCTAGTATGATCTGTGAAAAATCCACCAGCAACAAGAGCACCTATTATTAGTAAAATTACAAATCCGAGACCTAAAAACCAGCCTACACCTGGTGACCGTGATGATATTGTTATTCTCTCTGTCATTATTGTTGCACCTGATGTTTCGAACTATCATAGCAAATCCCAACGTCTTTTGTATCAAGACAGTCTGGTAAGTTGGTTGCGTTAAACTTTTGATTAATATGCTGTCTGCACTGCAAGTTATTCCAGCAATCAAGATACGCTTTATCTGTTTGGGATTGATTTAACTTTGGATTGCTTGCTTCAACCGCTGCTGTAACATATGTTGGCGATATAATCAATATACCACATACTGCAATTATCGTTATAGTTACAGTCTTGATATAAGATAACTCTGGTAGTACCATCTCGAACTAAAATTTGGAACATGAATAAATGTTTACATTAACTTTGTTAAATCATTTAACCATTACTAGCCACTGTAAGTATTTTTGGAATGCAACTTTCGCCACACTATTAATGCATGTTATAAGGTGAGTTTTGCACCTGATATCGAACTACGTTATATGTGGTGAATAAATGTATAATTATATCTATAAATAAAGATCACATATATCAGATAATACTGCTATGTTATGATTGTCGCTCTTTCTTCTGCTTTTTTCTTGATATCTGATACTACTTTATTTTATTCCTGTAACATTTACGTTAGAAAAGCCTTTTGAAGCAGGATTCCTTGCACATTCATATTTAGCTGTAATTTTGTTTTGGCCTGGCTTAATTGTCGTATATTTTGATGTAAGTACAAAGTTCCATTTTGAATAATTTCCAGTAGTGGTACCTCCAGGATTAGCTTGTTGATATGGTTTTACATTATTTACAATAACAGATACCTTGCAATCATTATTATTAGAAGTTCCATTACTACCTATCGATGTTCCGTATACTGGAAGGTCTTTTCCTACTGGTACTTGCTGGCCTTTAGTAGGTGATGTAATTTTTACTTTTGATATGTGTTGCTGGGCTAATGAAGAAGTTGTACTATTTCCTGCTGCTGCAGCAGTTCTATTTTGTGCGTAAGCGCCAGCATTACTCCAGAGAGTAAAAATCAATATTCCAAAAGCAAATAATAGAGCAAGTTTCCCTCTCCCCCAGCTAGCATTCATAAATTCTGGCAGTGGATTATTCATATTATGTATACATACGAAATATGAAGAAAATAATTTAAAATGCTGCCTTAACATGGTTATCTAATCTTACAAAACGAGCTAATATCCATAATAATGACGTTTGCCACTATTATCATACAATGAACATAATAGTTAATGTTCTACACCGAATGCTATTTTGACTGCTGTATGATATTCTGTAATATTTCCAGTATTTGGGTCTACTTTTGCAGTCATATCCCCAACCTCTACTCCTGTTATTCCATGTATCGTCTTCTTGGCTTCATTTAAAGCAGCTTGAGCTGCATCTTGCCAGCTCTTGTCAGAGCTGCCAACAATTTCAATTATTTTTGCTACATGTGTCATTAGATATTATAATGAGAAATTTATGTTTAATAAGGATTATAGCAATATTAGCTTTACGGATATATGGCAAAATATCTAAATCCAAAAGTTACAATAGTGCAGTTCTGAATATGAACCTTAATTATTGAGAAGCAACCTCAAGTTCTGTAATTATTCTCTGTATCAGGTCATCAGTCGTAATTGGTTTTTTAATAATACAATCTACTTCCATGGTAGGGAATAGTTCCCTCAATGACTTGTAATGCACTTCAAAAGCAGTAATGAAACAAACCTTTGCTTTATTGTCAATCTTTTCTATCTCTTTATACAACTGAAAACCATCCATCTTTGGCATTCTTACGTCTAAAAGTAAGAGGTCGTATATAGCAGGCTTATAATTGGATAATGCTTCCTCTGGGTCATTGTATGTATCAACTGTAAAGATAGATTGCTTATTGGCGTTGCGTTCTTCTATTCCAACTTTTATAGCAAATGTGACATCTGGTTCATCATCTACGAACAGAATTCTGTAATGTGGCTTGATAATTGAACTTGATATAAATCACGATACTATTCCTAACATATGAATTATACTTCTCATAGTCACATACATATTTCATATTCACTTCCAATGTTATAACTGACTCCCATTATAAGGTGTTGAGTAATAATGTTAATCGAAAGATAAGAGATTAGAGGAGTTATTTGTCTATAGTTGCAATGGCTTTTTAGCAGAGATACAAATGCATTCGTTATCTATTCTCACAGGGTGCTTATTATTATCATCATCATTATTAACAGTAGTATAGTTGTTTCTTATCTGTTCTGTTACTATATCCCATATTTCTTCTTGGCGCTCTGCTGACTCTTTGCTTAACATAATCTTAATCATACTACCTATATCTTTGGTATAATTGATATAATCTTCAACTCTAGGAAATTCAAAGGTTACATTAAGTCTTTCATATTGTATATTAGTAAATCCTACTTGAGATAGAGAATTTTGTAGAATACCGATATCTGCTAAGGCAAAAGCTCCAGGAGCTCCTAATGGGATTGGGGGAACATTTAGTTCATGCATTACAATGTTCATCGGAAAGCTTATGAAAGGAACTTTTGAGGCTTCTGCCCATACTGCACATGCTAGTCTTCCGCCTGGTAGTAGGGCTCGCAATATCATGCTCAAAGTATTATTTAGATTTGGCATGAACATCAATCCCCACCTACAAAGTACTGCATCAAACATTGAGTACGATAATTCTAGCATTTCTGCATCAGCCTCTTTGAATTCAATTATGTCTTGCAAACCTAATTCTGTAGCTCTTTGTTTTGCAATTGTCAGCATTTCTGATGAAATATCTGTAGCTAGTACATGACCTCTATTTCGATTATCATTGCTATTATCACCAGTTTTGTTGGCATAGTCAGGGAATAATCTTTTCGCCGCTGTTACAGCTGGCTCTCCAATTCCTGTCGCTATATCTAATACTTTTTGACCTGGCTTAATTTGTGCAAGTTCTACTAGTCTGTCACTTACTTTTTGTGCAGCAAATTCAACTGTTTGCCACCATTCTTTCCAGCCTTCGGCAACACTATCCCATCTTTGACGTTGTTCTGTCTTGAATTGTTCACTATTAAAAGAGGAAGGAAGAGGAGATTGATTGTTTTCTTTCAATCTGATGTCGCTACCTATGAGTATTGTTTATGTACGTAGCACCATTTCCATGATTTATCTGGTAGTGCCATCATTACTGGATGACCAGTATGCTCAAAATGTTTTGTGGCATGAAGACCAATAGAAGAGTCGCAGCATCCAACATGGCCACAAACTAGACACATACGCAATGCAACCCAGTCCGTTCCTTCTTTTTCACATTCTTCACAACTAGGTGTTTTAGGAGAAACTTTGCTCTCATCTATACCCGCAAAATGTTCACAACTTTCTTTCGTTCTATTAGATAACCCCAATTACAATCATAACCTATAGAATGTTTGGATATAAAGAACTTAATCCTAATGTTAGACATGTGGTTTAAAATTCGAAGAGAAAAAGCGTTTAGAGATTAACAAGCAGGTACATGGTAGGAAACCTAAAGTGACAGAATATGGTAGTCCAGAATTTAGTCAACACAGATTAAGACGCTAGCTAGTCTTATCTTTTAATTATAGTTCAATAGTAATTGTAGCCGTCTTGATAGTTAGTTGATACCTCTAAAATAGAGTTGGTAATACTTTGTATGGCTCAGTATTATTCTCTTGTAAATGATCGTTGCTGCTTTTCCTTTTCTCCATTCCTTTCTTTATTATTGCTGCCACCATTATTACTAATATTGCTGCTACGGCTACCGAATTCCATAACTGGTAGATGAAGTTCGAATAACAGCTGTTTCATTTAACTATAGAGACAACCTACACCATTGCGTACAAATACTTTTAGAGGAAATTGCTATATGCATAATAATGCTTCACTCATAACATCCATCCCTAGCAAATTACTATTAGATTATTAATAATCAGATACAAGCAATAATAAGTATAGGGCTATTGAAGTACAGAAATAAAGGCTCTTGGGACGCACGTACATATGATCAAGTTTCACGTCTGGTCCAATACAAATGGGGTCAACATGTGATTAAATGGCGAAAATGGCTAGGAAATGAAGTTGTTATGGATGCGGGTTGTGGATCAGGTTTACTCACAAAAGAACTAGCCAAACAAGTTCCAAGAGGAAAAATCTATGCAGTTGATCTTGACTCCAACATGATAAAACAAGCAAAAAACAATCTTAAATCTTTTGATAATGTTGAGATAATACAATCAAGTTTTACAGATGTCAAGCTTCCAACACAAGTGGATGTCATTTTTTCTAACTCGGCTCTTCATTGGGTCCTGGACCATAGAAAGGCATTTCAAAATTTTTGGGAAATGCTAAAACCAATGAAGGACAGTGACAGTCAATTACTCGTTCAGTGTGGAGGATATGGAAATTTACAACAAACTATTACAGTGTTGGAAAGAATAGCATATTCAGATTCATTCAAATCATACTTTGCAGACTGGAAGCAACCATGGTACTTTGCCAAGCCTGAGGATACTAGCAAATTGCTTCGGGAAATAGGATATGTAAATACAAAAGTCTACTATAGTGATGATGTTGTAATCCTTCCAAATCAACAGATCTATTCTAAATTTGTAAAAACAGTAGTAATGAAACCTTACCTAGACCATCTATCGTCACATAATGCTGATTATGATACTGATAAATTAAAAGATGTGTTTTTAGGATTGTTTTTAGATGAAGTTGAAAATTATAGTGGTGGTAAATTAAACAAATCTTGGTCATTAGATTTTGTTAGATTAAACATCATTGCTCACAAATCTCATGCATAAGATTTTACTTCCGCAAAACGGCAACTTGGTGGTTGATTGGTAACTTTTCCTTCTCTCGATTTATTAATACTTCACATTGCTAACTACATTGCGGCCTAAAGGTACTAATTAGCACTTAAAACAATGAATATTATCTATGCACAGGGCACATTCAGCGCTTCGTGTTCCAGACCAAAATGTCAAGATATGGAGATACATGGATTTTCAGAAGTTTGTAAGTCTTTTAGATAAACAAGCTCTTTTCTTTAGAAAAGTGAAAATGTTGCAAGATAATTATGAAGGTACCTTACCTGTTTTTGCTAGATTGGTAAAAGCTAGCATGAGCAATCTCTTTTCAAATGGCAATGCTTACACCAATTATGTTGATGGCCTGCTTAAATTACTTAAAGCAACAACACTGGTCAACACTTGGCATATGAATGAAGTTGAATCGGCGGCTATGTGGGATCTCTATTCTAACAGTAATGCAGGTATAGCGATACAGTCTACCTATAAAAGGTTAAGCGAAAGTTTCAAGATTAACAAAAAAGATGATGTATGGATTAGTACTGTCAAATATATAGACTATAGTAAAGACTTGTCTGGATTCTCTGATATATTTGGAGCATTTACTTGCAAAAGATTATCATTTCAACACGAGAGGGAATTAAGAGCTTTCACTTCGTTATTAGGACGTCAATTTATGGAAAGTCTTCTAGATCAGAGTAAAAGAATAACTCCTCTACCTATGAGCCAAGAAATAACTCAGGCTGATCGAGACGCTACTGGAAAATACATCCGTATTAGTTTAGATTCATTGATAGAGCGAATATATCTCTCTCCCTTATCAGAAGACTGGCATATTGATCTTGTAAAGTCTATATCTAGAAAGCATGGTATCAACAAAAAAATCGTCAGGTCTGGATTGTACTCTTTGTATTAACTATAGCATCAGCATTAGTTATTATTCGCTGTTGACAGATGATGTCTGTCAAGATGATGATGTGGCTGTTCCGTGTCTTGTCTAATGGTATGTATTTACCATTCTGAGTCTTGTTATTTGCGAAGTAGATTGCAATTTATCTGTGAAATTAACAATAATTTTAGAATGAAAAATCTTATACCGTAGTATAAAAACCTCATACACATATATGGACAGAAACGAACTACTCATAAGTGAGGCAAAATCAGTCATGGAATACTCGTACAGTCCATACTCGCATTTTCGTGTAGGAGCTGCTATTCGAGTTGAAGATGGTACAATTTTTACTGGTACTAATGTTGAGAACGCATCATACAGTCTAACAGTATGTGCTGAAAGAGTTGCTATATTTAATGCCATTTCAAAGGGTCATAGATCATTTACTGATTTGGCTATTGCAACTTCTTCAGGATTGCCAACTCCACCATGTGGTCCATGCAGACAGGTATTATATGAGTTTAATCCGGAAATGAAGATTCATTTAGAAGGAGAAGGCGATATGAAAAAAGAATTTAGACTGAAGGATTTGTTGCCATATGCATTTGTCTCATCCCAAGATGCATGATATAAAATCCTAACTAATCCATCCTTCTATCAGTGTTCAGCTAGGTTATATTCGGGAATGACTCAGAGCTAGAATTTAGTCATCATCGTCATTTCCCAATAGTAACAGCACATAAAGTACTAGGTTGTCTCACAATTAATCTTTTGCAATGCTACAATTAGTCTTTTGTACAATGGATGGAACCAAGGGTATTGATTACTAGTATCTAAAACATGTATCTAACTTCAATTTAATCAAGGATTCAATTACTGGTGAAGGCATATCCTTACTTTCACAGCTACGTAATAGATTGTACTTTACATTTTCCTTAAATAGTTGATTACATCTCTCGTCCTTGTGATTATTATTATTTTGCAGCAGTTGGGATTAATGTATCAAGCATTTCTATCAGCTCTTCATTGCCAACTGGCTTTTGGATGTAGTTAATCTTACCTAGTTCTGGATAGTGTTGACTTCTGAACTTCTCATAATACTCCTCTGAAGCTGTTATAAAAATAATATATACGGCTCTGTCAACTTCTAATATCTTCTTACAAAGCTCAAATCCATTCAGTACAGGCATTTTGATATCTAATAAGATCAAGTCATAATATGCTGGTCTGAATTCTTGGAGAGCTTTAACTGAATCCATATACGATACGCATTCAAAGCCAGCATCTTCTAACACAATTTGGTAAACCATGCAAAGATCAGGTTCATCATCAACTAATAGTATTCTCCTACCTTTCTTGCTTAGACTAGGCATCCATACATCATTTTATCAGTCCTCTAACTAGTCCCCGTGGTTATTATATTTTTCCTAATTTAAGGGAATTATGAAGATAGTTCCCATAAGCAGACCTTAACAAGTGGGCAATGTTATAGCTATAGTAAACAGGTAGGTGATTCTCATTACCGCCATTAATTAAAGCTGTGACCCAAATGGGATTTATGCTCTTCGGCATCCCACATCCAAAATGGTTTATGTAATCGCTCAAATAGCCTAGACTTTATTTGTTGTGCTGTTTCTAATGAAACTCTTTTCTTTAGGTCTTTGAAGGTCAATCGCCGAGTACATAGAAATAGGTAAATCAAAGCCTTAGCTTTTACCATTGCGATTACACTAAATCATATAAATTTCTAAATCTTTATACTCCTACTCCTCTGTGCTGCCCCTTCCTCCATACTTCGGTAGATCAATTACATTGGCGAAATTAATATTCTAGGTGCCAGAGATGCATCATGATGACAAGGTTTCTTGCACCACGGGCAGTTCTTTCCATCCGCGTAATTACATCCACAAACATGGTGTTTAATAAAACTTTTTGGAGCCATTTTAACTTCTTTTAGTATCTATAGAAAATATATTATTTGATTGTTAGTCAGACTGATTCGAGTGCAATGAACTCTAACGATAGAAAATCGATTTTTCTTTATTCTTTATTACAGTAGGGGTAATAATAATACCAATGGACTGTTTTTGCAACCTATTTAATGCTGCATAACTACTGCTCAAATCAATCCTCTATTTCCTCACTTCTTAATATTTTTTCTTGCCTTTCGGCCTGCTGGTGTTCTTTGAGCGACTCGATTGTATCAAATGCCTGCCCACATTCTTGACATATGTGATGCTTTTCACTACAAGACATCTGTTTAGAATTCTTTATACCCCTATTTATTCCAAAGAAGATAATGATAAAGATGAATAATCTTCTTTTTGCGTAATCGCCTAGTGTATGAGATAGGTTTTTGATAAACAATAAAAAAATTGTAGGATAAATGTGCTGTGTATAGGAAGCAGTTTCCTAAAATGGAAAGCCCTCTCGCATAGTTCCGGCGTTCGGTCCGTTCGAAGGGCTTGATTTTTGCGGTTCTTGTCCATGTGCTCCCATTGATAGATTGTTGCTTCTCGAGGAGGATGGTTGATCTGTCGCTTGACTGTCTCCTTCGCGGTTAAACACTTGATCATAACAATTCTTTACTTCATTTATTCTGAGATCGCCATTAGTAGCAGCTGTTTTTTCACACTTTGATAAACTCTTTATTTGCTTCTCAGATATAGCATCAGGGTTTCCTAAAGTCAAGATTTGTGTTTTATGAGCATTTGTATTTTGTGGTTGAGTAGAGATAGGCTTCTCTTTGGTCAAAGATGCTTGTGGAGCAATACCATATTCAGTCTGTTTTTTTGCTACAACTGCAATTGCATGTGCAGAGCCAATCAGACTGCTTACGGCTACAAGCGATAAGGCTATGGCAATAGTAAACATAGCTGTTGTAATTGTTGTTGTTATTGTTCTGTTAGTAACCATTACCAACAATGGTAACTCCAGTATTTTTAACACCTATGGAACTAAATAATACAGCCATAGACTATGCTTCTGCTAATCAGTAATAGATAAATGACTAGTAAAATTAGATTGGTCTAGGAGAAAAATCGTTTACAAGAATTAGAGTGAAATTAGTTGTAGCATTATTAGTAAGAGATAGTTTTGTTTCAGCAATTAAGTACAATACTAGGTGGTGATATGATGCTATCTAAAATTGAATAATTAAATGATTCTAATGGAAAATCATTTTCAGAAATAGAAAACTGGTTGGAAACAATTTATTTGGAAGAATGGGGGAGTCATAATAAATAATTTTGTACTGACACAGGAAATAAAAAAAACAATTATTTGGTTAGAGATAAAAAATAATGTTACCATCGATCCAAGTCAGCAACAACTGATAATTTTTGTCCAATATCTCTCCTCGGAATAGATAGCATGATGAAATAGAGCCTCCTAGGTTTCAGTATATACTTGACTGCAAGGAAGATCATCCTCGTCATCGTCAAAGACTACCATACAGCACTGCCTTAAATTATGTCAAAGAACCGAAGCACAATTGGTTATCTAAGAAATTCCGCTATAGTATTGTATTATTTATACTTCTCACATGATTTGATGCGGAGATAAGAATGCTAGTTTTAAATGACCTTATTGACAATATTTCATTTATCATCTGGTGTGACAACTAACAAGCAAGATAAATCCTCATCATCCTCAAAGTATATTTTAGCATATGATGCTGATTGTGGACCATGTACTAGATTTGCACACATAGTTGATAGTCTTGATAAAAATGAGAAAATAGATTTTATCTCGCTAACAGTAGCTGATAAACAGGGTATGCTTGATAAAATATCTGCTCCTTTACGTTACAGATCATTTCATCTTATTTCCACAAATGGCGAAGCAAAGAGTGGTTCTGATGCCCTTCTCAAATTGATATCCATACTACCAGGTGGCAAGATAATATCTCCAATAATTGATTATTTTCCTGGAGCGAAACTAATTGTGAGATTCATTTATAATAGATTTTCAAAACTACACGATAGCGGCTCATGTCGTATCGATAAAAAATGATGCAGCAGTGGATATTAAAGAAGATGGCAATACAATTGAGCATAATCTGCCACTGACTATAACCTGAAGCTAGAATTATAGTTGCTTTAATAGTAATGGGATATTCTTATTGTTCTCTTTTATATGCTAGTTTTTGCTATAAACTTCATTAACTATGTTAATCATTGCCTAAATAAGACAAAATAGCATAATATAGCTCAAGTAGTCGTACAGATATGGTAGATAATAATAATAACTACAAGAAGGAGCCAAATATATCCTTGTATTCTTCTTCTCCTCGATATGGCATATTAAATTTAATAGACACATTTATTGAACAAATATTTCACATAAGAAAAACACTATTAGGAGTTAGTATTTCTGCAGTAATCGTGGCCCCTATAGCAATAGGGCTTTCAGTATACTTACTACGACATCCATCATTCATTGCAATTCTTGATATGGAAAATGACTTTGGGCTTGTACTTGGTGTGCTGCTAGGATCTATTATTATCATCTCTTCCGTATGGCTTGTAGTTGGTATAAGTCAATACCGATTAGTTGGTTCTTGGAGCAAAAGATATGGAGATTACATTAAAGAAAAGCAGGAAAGAGATAGAACCATAGCATCACAATATAGCGAAGAGACAACTACTACGGATTAAACTACTATTGTTTCATGGATTGTTGAGGAATAATTTTATTTTATTTTATTTTATTTTAATTTTTTTTAATATGCTGTAAGTTATTTTGATGATGCTGCTGGCTGCAATTCTGCGTGTTGTTGTTGTTCCATTTCTTCTGGACTGCCAACCGTTTTTCTTATTGGCCTAGTCATGTCATCGTTTCTATTACTGACATCATCAGTATTAGTATTAGTATTATTAACAGTAAGAACAGATTCTTTCTTTCTTGGGAACATTCTTTCATATGGCTCCAATATACTTCTGCAAAACTCTATTCCCTTTTGTGTCGGTTTATAGACTATAACTACTCTTTTTCCAAATGGTGTTTCACTTTTGCGTATCAAACCATTTACTTCTAGTTCATCCAGAATGCATCTGTGTTTCTTTAAATTCAATCCCGTAAAACTAATTATGGCAGTCTGGTTTAGTTCACCATATTCAGCTAACTTTAGTATTATGTCCTGAATAATGTAGATTCTCTCACGGTATGATGTAGTAGGTGAAATAGACATTGACGCTTATATCAACAGCATATCATACAATTACGCTGTTAATATAAGTAGGTTAACCATGTTAATTGTACAATATTACTACTTATTTTTATGACATTTTTATAGCAGTTTTGCTGGTTTGCCAAATTAAAAAGGTACCTTTATCTACGGAAGTAAAAAATAGTACAGATTTTTTATTTTTATAAGAATTAGGCGTGAATTCTTGCAGGGCTTGCTTTAACTGAATCTGTATATGAGACGCATTTAATGCCAGCATCTTGCAGTACCATTTGATAAATCAAGCAATGATCGGGCTCACCATCAACAAGAAGTATTCTATTTGCTTGCTGCAAGATAAACGTGAAAAAAATTTAATATAGCGTAAAAACTTTGCTGAACAAGAATTGCTAAAATATTCTTCAGATCCTTCTGTTCACACATTTCGCTCATGCAGAATCAGGGACTATAGCTTGTGGCGTTTAGGTCTGGGCTTGAATTCAAATTCTATCCCACGTTTCTTGTTATAGTTGACTGTGAATGATTCATTTGATGCCACAGGAAAGCTAGTCAATTCGTTATTGTTTGCACAGTGAGGACAGACATTATCTGCTGGTATTTTGGTTTTATCAATAAAAGTGGCACACCAGTAACAGGAATCGCATAAAACGAATATCGGTGACGATGGTATTAAAGACTGATCATCACGATTAATTAAATATTCTTCTCCTTGTTTTGACATTCACTGTTTAAAATGTAAATAACGCTATATAAGCGGATTGTCTAACTTCTATATGCTTCTATACATTGGAGAACGAACTATATATCATCATGTAGATGTGGGCTCACTATTTTTTGTAGCCATGTTTTTCCAGCGTCAGTTGGCAACCATTTATTTCCTCCATCAGGATATATCCAGTTTACCCCAACCATATAATCAGCCCAGACAGTTACCAATTCCAAATTGTCATCAAAATGCTCCCTTGCTATCTCTCTGAAGCTTTTGCATTCCTGTGTCAGACATACTAAAATATGAGCCGCAGTCATTAATGCAGATTCGTGGCAGTGTTTTCTTGTAATATTGCTTGAAATATTCATCGCATAATCATCCTTAATGTTCTCTTCTGCATACGCACCACATCGCATAATGATGCTGGTATTAAGACCAACATGGTATTTAGGTCATATATATGAGTATTATGATATATCATATCATACGAATAAAGCATATGCTCAAAAATAAAAGAATAGGAAATAATATAAATTATTATCACAAAAGCCATATCGAATAGTGAATATGACACTAAAAACCAAAACTATGGGTTATTGCAGAACACAGATCCATAATACGTATATAGCTCAGAGGTTATGGTAGAATAATGATACTAGAAGAATATACTGGTATCTTGTACTATACGTCAAAGGAGGGTTTATGCATAGCATTGTAGATTATTTTGAAGCTGGCAATGATAACAATAAACACCGAATACAAAAGTATTTTCTGATATGTGAGTCATGCTTGTGGTGCGCTTCTGCTCCAAGTCCACAACGTGTGAGAAATGGAACAATCTCCAGATGTCCTTCATGTAATAGCGTCAGAATAACCATAACTCCAATTTTAGACGATTAATAAGTAAGTTTGAATATGCTTGATAATGCTAACGCTTTACATCATGCTTCAAACTTACTCTCAGTACTTATAGTTGATGACAACCATGATATTGTTATACTCATGGAACGAGCCTTGAGAAGATACGGATTCAGAGTATCTGCTTTTACCGACCCTACCGAAGCATTAAATTCCTTGAACGCGACTAGCGATGGATTCAGTCTAATTATATCTGATATTAGAATGCCTGTTGAAATAGACGACAGAGAGTTCTACAGTATGCTGCCAGATATCAAGGTAGATGGTTTCCTGCAGAAGCCATTTTCAATATCAAAACTAAATGATGTTATAACAAAAATCAGTATATTGGAATGAAGACAGCGGGTTTAATCCCTTCCCCGCTGCTGTGAGTGTAGGTCTCTATAGGAGATTTGCGGTGTTCTACCTACAGTACTGATATTAAACCTGATAATATTAAATGATTGTATGGAATAATATTATATTTACACTTGATTAGGGTTTATTCATATTTTGTTGGTATTTATGCACTATTGATGAGAGATAGCATCATTATTTGTTACTATTTGCTATTAAACGGCCAATCAACAAATAGATGATAAAGGCTAGAGTTTTGTCTTAGCTCAGATATTGCTTTTTAGATCAAAATGGTAATTCAGATATGACACTCGGTGAACGGTTGTCAAGTTTGTTACTGGTATGACTATTAAGTGAATTAGCAGTTATAGGTTGCTGCTGATTATCGGTCTCGCTAGGATGCAATTTTTCTTGCAATATCTGAGAAGATTGATTTGCTAAGCGCAGGTTATCTGTAATTGTGTTATTGATTGCATCTTGTTTTGTACTTGGCCGGATAGGAGACAATGGAAATGAATCAGCATTAGCTATGTGAAGCGTAGCTATGTGAAGCCTAATGATATAGCTATAACTGCCACGGTAAAAAGCGGAGTGAATTTCTTCAGTTGCATAGTCCTAGCTAAGGTTAAGGTTTTATTTTGATTGAGAAAGATTTCTGGCAGTGAAATGGTAGTTCAAAACTAATAGCACATTTAGCTGGTATACCGTAGCGTATAACCCTTAACAGTGGTCAGCAATATGTATATACGAAAATGCCTTGGCAACACTATAATGTTACTAGATACATATACATGTACCAATTTATCCTACTATACGTTAGAGGAGGCTTTATGCTTGGGTTGATGAATTATGGCCAAGATTCAGTCACTGAAAATAAACATGGATACAACAAGCAAAAGCAAACATATTTCTTAATATGTGAGTCATGTTTCTGGTGCGCTTCTGCTTTAAGCCTCCGTCCAATAATAAATGAGATAATTCCCAAATGTCCTGTGTGTGATGATGTCTATTGCATCAGTATAGTTCCAATCTCAAGCTACCATCAACCCTGAGCGCACTTGTCAACAAGACAGGAAATGCGGAGATAATGAAAATAATTATTATTATCACGACGATAAAAGAAAGTTTGAAGTATATGTTTACAATAGTCCTGTAATAGCCATATTAGAATTCAAGCCCAATTTTTACGACATACTTCTAATTGATGTTTATATGCCAGAAATGAATGGGTTTGAATTCTGCGAGAAAGTATTAGGGTTAGATATCAATAATAAACATCAGGATATGTTATGTTTTATATCTTCAGCAGACGTAAATATAGAAGCGCTAAGAGAAGCATATCCTAAATCAAGGAGTATAGGATGTTTTATTAAAAAACCAAAAAGACTTTGCAGAATTAGACTAGTAGTCGGGCTTATGATATTATGTAACCATAACCACAGAGCATATTCGAGAAGTTAAATTAAATCGCTAGAAAAATTATGAAACAATTCACAAGATTGGCAGACTGAATGAAAACGTTGCGCCTCCTTTACCATCAATATTATTCTCAGCCCATATCTTGCCGCCATGAGCCTCAACAATACCCCTGGAAATGTATAATCCCAATCCTGATCCACCTACATCTGATTTTGTAACAAATTTAGAAAATAATTTATCTTTTATATCAGGATCGATACCAGTTCCTCTGTCTTTAATGCTAATAATAACAACTTCATCAATATGATGATTATTACTAAGAATACTACTACTACTGCTGCTGCTATTACTATTACTACCAGCACCAAGACTATTTTTCTCTTCGATATTGTCAAATTTCTTTATAGCCGTAAGAACCGTGATAGTGCTGTTTGTCTCATAGTCAATACTACTATGGTTGTTATCACCACTATCGATACGTTTCTTAGAAGATTTTAAAGCATTAATTAATAGATTTGATATAACTTGATAAATTCTCAGGCTATCGGCTTCAACAACTATAGGATCCACTTCTTGCTTATCAAAGACTATCTCTATTTTTTCTTCTTCTCCTCCTCCTTTTGTTTTTGATTTTATATCCTCTATAACATTTCTTATCTTTTCATTTATATTGAATTCCTCTTTGTTTAGCTTTAAAGTTCTACTCTCAATTCTTGTAACATCTAAAATATTTTCTGAAAGAGCTTGTAGTCTTTTTGCATTCCTGACTATGACATCTAGATATTGTTCATCATCATAATTATGACCCTCTCCTTTTACCATTATATCTTGACTGCTTGATCTGAACCTGCGAGAACGTATTATTTCAGATAAGCCAATTATCGGCTGTATAGGAGTACGTAACTCATGAGCAGCTATATTTATGAATTCATCTTTTAGCTGATGTTTGTATTTTAATTCCTCATTTGCTACTTGAAGATCTTTTGTTAATTCGTTTTGTTTTTTGCTATATTCTCTTATAGCATCTACCATGGAATTGAATGATTGGCTAAGAATAGAAAGTTCATCACAACCCTTATGTTTGACTGATGCATCAAGATTTCCCCTTTTTACTTTAGATAAAGCTTGTGTGAGAGCAAATATCGGCCTGAGTATTCTTCTAACAAGATACAAAATTAGAGCCAGAATGCTAATAATTAAAATAGCAAACAGAATTTGTAATACCATTAGATTTTCTGTATTTTTGTCAGTTTGCTGTCCTAGAGATGTGACCAAGTTATCAGAAGATTCAATCAATTTAGATGCCATTGATTCAACTTCTTTTCTCTCAAGAGATTGGTCTGTAGTAGCTCTAGTAGTACTATTGATAATCCTTGTTCCAGAGGATGGTAATGCAAGGACTTTATTTGTCAGATAGTCTTTGTAAGTATTCCAGTTATTTTCAACGCTATTCCAGAGACCCAGAAGATTTGGGGGAAGAGGCTTTAGGTCTATATCGGAAATCTTCCCTCCCTGCTTTAAAGTCAGAATATTAGATTCTAAGCTGCTCATTGAATCTTTTAGTTGCAATGCATTAGAAGAAGAAAAAGTAGTAGCAGGAGTAGTAGAAGAAGAAGACCCAAACAAGTATTTTTCAGTTTGTAACAACAAGTTTGCAGTCAGGTATCGATTCTTGCCAGCAATATTAATTGAATTTCCCAATGATGATTGTTCAGACTGAAAATAAGCTAGTGCACCAAAACTGCCAACAATTAGGATAACTTCTATTAGAACTAGTAGAGTTATTTTTGAAAGAATTTTGGAATTTATTTTTTGTAGCCATGAAAACAACCGTTAATCACATTCCTAATCTTAACGATTTTATTTTTTCACTCTTGTATATGTACTGTGTCAAGAATATGACCTCACATTCACAATGGCCGTCAATTCGAATGAATCGTCCACATTTTGGGCATAAAGTGAAAGGCCGTTTTTGAGGCTCATATTCTATCATTGGTAAAGGTATCTTATAATATTTTCATGAAAAATAATGTCTTGGATACGTTTTGCCCATCATTGGTTTTGTATAGTGTTATTTTTACAAAAATTCATAGAAGTCGAACAGATGAGGATATTGCAAAATTGGAGAACATTTGATGAGGTGACAGCAGAAATATTATTTTTAAGCTAGAAATACAGGTACAACAGGTACAGATTCCTAGCGAGCGAGTAGCTAAAGTTAGCTGCTACAGTAGGATTACTCACATAAAATAGAGTATGTGTTTTATATGCTGCTGTTTGCATAGTTTTCTACCATATATGTCCAAGAGCATAAAGTTGATAGATATTAATAGTGAAGCCCAAAGATTTACAGATAAAATGCAAGATGGTTTTAAGCCTTTATCATACTCAATATTCATTTTATGCAACAAATGTCTTTGGTCTGCGACCTATTTTGATAAGAATAGATTACCTTATGAGAATAAATGCCCGCTATGTGGAACCAACAATAATAATAACGAATTGTCTAGTCTCCCTATCATGCCCAACGAATCATATGCATTTAGTTATGATGCTAAAAGAGGGCTGGAGATAGAGTTTAAGCCGAGAGCCAAAATTAGATGAAGGGAAAAGTATACTCAGTATTTGTTTCTATATCATATACTCCACGTAAAAAAATTAATGGCTGTGACCACAGCCGCAACCACCACCACCACCACCAACTCCCTCATGACCACTTCCATGCCCGTGAGATGATTCAGAACATGCAGGACATGTGTTAGTGGGAGTTTCAGACATAAACATAATACCACAGTTAGCACATTTTATTTTTTGTACTCCTTGCATGTTATCTCAGTTAACATCCCACTAATTAAAACTTAGCATAGGGAGCATTACGCACGGTTGTAACAGTTACTGTAGAGATTTAAGATACTAGCCCCAGCTGCTTGTACAAGCAAGGCTTTATTGTCTTGTCCTTGATTTTACACGCTGTAAAGTGCCATGCTGCCTCTAGAGCTAGGAAAGTTGTTGCAAATCCAACTGCAAGGTAGGTTAAATTTTCAAATACCATAGGGTATGTATCGGGAAGCTAGTATTACTAGATTAGTAAGTACATCATATGATTTATCATAAGATGTGTCTACACTGCAATTAGACATAGCATAGCACACCACTTCGAAGTTACGTTAGACTCAGCAGTCTTTATTAGACTACTTGGTATGTCGTAGCCCTGCATAATTTTGACTGAAGTTTACCTCCCTTAGTTTTATGATTATGATGACTATAACGGACAACGATATCGTAGGGGCTAGTTAGCTAGAAAAACAAGAGGAAGAACTGTTGGCTAACCAAGCCTAAAACCTAACTAGCTAACCTCCACGATTTTGGGCCTCCTTGCAGAGTACTAGTGACTATTGCTAACGGTATTTAACGAGTTGTGGATATTTGTATATTTAGCAACCATAAACAAATAGCCTACAAAACTTAGTATTTGTTACTTTAAGTGCCACACTCGTGATAAAATTGATGATAATCTAATTGCTGGATATATGCCCATTACTCCGTTAACATACCAACAACCAAAGATGTTTAGTTAAATAAGTATCGTCTCCTGTAATTCAATGTGAAATAAGCATCATAAACAAGAGTCTTTGATTATCCTAAAATTGATACGAGTTTTCTTCATGAAGATCGAGTGAGAGGATGCCGCCTGACCTGCCGATTACTGTTGCTAAAAAAAGTATTATTCTTGGCGCAAAATTGCAAAATATTGTATTATTGTATGTACCATATAGATAGTTTTAAATAATATATTCTTCTAGAAGAAAATACAATACTGGAAATGGCAAAGCAGCAAGAATGGTATTGGAGTGATCAAGAATATGAAAATCAAGATATCGAAACTCCAGCAGTTTTGAAATTATCGGATAAGTTTAACGCCGCTGCGGTGGTCATATCAGAGAAACTTGGATTCGAATCTTTGGATGACTATTAGTGATATGGTTAGGGAGAATGTGCGGATGGAATTAGAGGGTATAGGTCACCTTGAAAGAGAACAGATAGAAGAAATAGAGAAAGAAATCGATCTGATAGACAAAAACAAATAGAAAGGAAACGAATCATTACGATTTAAAAACATGTATGAGAATAAAAGTACATAACTAATTATTGTTTAAGACATGAAAAGTAACATTGACTAGCCACTTGGGTTGGCCAAGAAACAGAAAGGTTAGACGCACTTAATTTTCTCTATTGATAGAAACAATAATAATAACAACGACTACAACGGAATGACGGAATAAGCGTTCTATTTTGCCTCAGAGATTCAAAGACACTCGTAGTACAGAATGATGGCATGTTATTATTGTATGATTGAATCTATAGAGTAAGGTGAATTCTCGTTTCCTCACATTCCATCAAAAGACATGCTTTGTTTGGATATTTTTGAAGAAAATTATAGGATGTGAATGAATGAATGATGAATCTTCTCACAATATGGAGCTTACACGATCTATGTATGAAATTTATCGAATAACAGTGGTAGTAGCAGGATGAATTTCGTTCCAACGTCTGTCTGTATCGAAGACAAATTTGCCGTAAATATTTAGCTTATCACCTTGTTTGTTTGTTTGGAAATTGACTTTCAGGATATACGGAACAGACAAAATGTCTATAGTCGCTAGAGAGTTGGCACATATAATAGCTCTTCTTACAACTATATTTAGTACAGATGTTGCGAGTTTTATCCTATTGGTCACTGTGGTAACTGCTGACAATGTGCTTAGCGCATCTAGCCAACTAGTTCTATGATCATCAAGGATATTCTTAGAAAAGCGGACCAAAAGTGTCAAATATTCTCAATTGTATATAATTACATTAATAATGCCAAAGTATAGTACGATTATACTTGCATCTGTTGGTGGTGCAACCTTAGTAATTATAGTCATCTTATTGTCTTCTGTTTTTGCCAAACCTACAAAAGATTATGCCATAGATATTGATCCAATAAAGGACAACCAGAATTTATTTAGTACTGCAAGAGTAACAGTAACAAATACAGGCAAAATGCCACTAACAAACATTGTAATTAATTATGGGGGTACTGGTACTAAAGCAATTGAAAAGTTGGCTTCCATTGCGCCTGGGGAAAAGGTTTTGCTTTCACCTCCAGAAAGTTCGACACTTCAATCAGTAACGGTGACTGCGGATCATGGTGTGAGTATCACCAAGGCTTACAGGACTCCTATTAAAATTCCAGGTATGATGGGATCATAATATTAGTTCTTTATTGCAGTCCTACGCATTCTAACTTTTTTTCTATTAAATTAAACTGTACATAGATAAATCTCAAGACTATAAAGCAAAACAAAAAAGCTACAATTAAGAATTTACAAATCTATAGAGGCATCTAAATAAAGTAGATCTATTGCTGCTGTAATGTTGGATAAGAAAATGCATAAGCGATACATACATACATTCTAAAAATGACTTAAATTCACATAAGCATTAACATATTGAATTGAACAATGCACTTGAACTTCCATCTTCAGAGCAAACGAGAAATCAAATTCTGTACATTTTAGATAGTTGTTAGGTTTATTTTGTTAAAAAAAATAAAAAAGGAGCTGTTTGCAGTATGTTTGTACGTCCCTGTGTTATGTTATGTTATGTTATGTGATGCTTAATTTAACCGGCACCAGTACTTCCAGCGTTGCAAATCTGTGCTTGAACATTAACTGGAAGGTTAACTGCTGCATCTGCTATTGAGCCTGCGCCAAATGCTACATGTTGACTATTGTCTGCTGCTTCTACACATTTGTTTTTGGTGCTACCGACTTTAACATTATAATTGTCTTTGTGCTTGTGTTTGTATTTTCCCCAGGCAAAGGCCGGTGTTGTCGTTGCTGTGATTGTACCTGCTATCATAGCTGCTGTTATTGCTACAACTATGGCTAATGCTAGCGTTGTGTGGTTCATTTTGCCAAGTCATTGTAGCACAATCACGCATATTTGCTTTAATCTATTTCGTGCTCTAATTTTCTTATTAATAATTTACTAAGCAATACTCTTCTAGAAGTATTCGATATTTCATTCTTAATTACCAAATATATTGACAAGTGTAGGCGAGCATGGATATGGTCAGATACTCTTTATACAAAATTCTCGTAGGTATGACTGTCTTTTCTGTAGATTAAATTCATATAACAATAATATAAAAATTTGCTTAGTTTATAGAATAATAGTATAAATAATAAGATTACATCTATATATTAATATGAGCGATAGAAGCTCAATTTTTACGCTCTTCTCACTTTTAGTTGCAGTAATACTTTTTGGCATTTGGGGCAATATCTATGTATACGCACAACAGCCGTCATCATCATCTTCAACTTTTTTATTGCCACCAACAACTGGTGGTTCCTCCAGCAAGTCAATATCTCCAGAACTCAAAGCAAAAATCTGTGATCCTAGTAGCCCAAGTCTGAAAGTTGTTAATGCAACTGAAGCACGTATATGTGGTATACCAAAAACGGTAAAACTGTCTCCACTAACGGCAGCAGCAGGAGCCCAGCAGGCATCACCTATATCTTTATCCTCAACAACAACACCACCTCCACCACCACCAACAACGACTCACCAAACAGCAGCAATAGCAAATAATACAGCAGCTACAAGTTTAAGTATTGCTCCAAAAGCACTTAATGCGGTTTCCCATTCAACCGACTATGTTACATGGGCAACAATAGCTTCACTTAGCAACACATTATCATCATCGTACCCGTCATCACTATCTATAGCACCTCAGATAAGTGCGATAAACCAACAACAGCCGCCACTTATTCCAATAACGAGAGTGAACAGTACAATAGGAACCAATAGTACTGCAGGGCAAAATCATTTATTTGCAGCAACTTCTCCAATAACCACCTCTGATAAGCTGATATACCTTGGTTATCATGATACTACTGCCACTCCTAGTAGCTCATCCCATGGCAACACCGGTTCAAAGGATAAGAGCCATCAAAATGATAAACCTCATACTCATAGTAGTAGTAGTAGTAGTAGTAGTAGTAAAAGCAGCGCCAATGATAACAGTCCACCAAAAAAAGTTAAGAGGAGCGATAGCAGCAGCTCTGGTACTGAATCATCTACTCCTCCTCATAGCAGAATTATTGTTACCTATAATAATAATTCTCCACAGACTACTGGTACTACTAAATTAACTAAAACACATAGTTCCAGTGATCATAGCAGTCAAAAGACAGATAAGAGCAGTACTGCTACCGATAGTGGTTCTACAGGAAAGAAGAAGATAACGAAGACTAGTACTGCTAATTCAGATTCAACTCCATATTATACAACCGATGATAGCAGTCCACCAAAAAAAGTTAAGAGGAGCGATAGCAGCAGCTCTGGTACTGAATCATCCACTCATCATGATCTTACAACGAGTACAAGTACTGGCGATAGCGGTTCTACAGAAAAGAAGAAGACTAGCAGTAGCAGTAAATTAGATATTACTCCAACAGCCAATGGCGACAGCAGTTCAAAGAAAGACAAGAGCAGCAGCAGTAGTTCTAGTAGTAGTAGTAGTAGTAGTAGTAGTAGTTCTGCTAGTAATACTGACCAGGGCAGCAAGTCATCATCATCATTGGACTTGGCATCAGCTATCAGAAATAAAGTGGACTCTGTCAGAAATAGCCTGGGTGGCGTCAGACATAGCCTTTTTGGTTTTAGCGATAACGGTGGCTTTTAAATAGAAATTCATATTCAAAAAGCACGTACATATGTATACCCAGACAACAATGGATCGTCTTCGGCGTTTCCGTAGAATCTCCTTCCACCTACGGGTCCATTTCGATTCCAATTCCACATGATAAGTATATGCGCTTTTAGTGATGATAAACCCGAGGAAATGAGGTCAGAGTGGATTTTAGGCTTTTCCCGAGATTCCATAGTGGAACACTGCAGTATAGGGACGGGTACTGCTTCTAGTATCATTGCTAATTATAAAACTGGATTTTGGCTACGGAACCTCTGGCTCCGTTTGCTGACATGATCAGTTATGTTAGTTATATCCGGGATTGCGAAATCATAGTTGATCTTTGAATAGACTGCTACCGAAATTCTTAACAAAAGTCTAATTGCTTAGTGCAATCCAGATAATAACATAACATAACAGATGATATAGTGCTATGGCGGATAATGAAAAGTCAGATCGAAAAGAAGAGCAGCAGGTAGATGTAGAATTAGCTACCTGGTACAGGAAAATAGAAATAATTGGCATTAACATCAAGAGCCTACATAGAGAAAACGAAACTAGGCGACTGATGCTAAGAACCACATTCATCAATCAGCATTTTATAAATGAATTAGATAAAATTGGCCTACAGCTCATAAAGATATCTGCGGGAAGTATCTTTACTCGTGGATTTCTAGTACTGTTAGAGCCTAAATCTGCCAAAATGTTAACAGAATAGCTAATGGAGAAGGTTTACCGCAAAAGCAGCTGATTTTAAGATCCAACTCTTTTCATCTTTGAGCCGCATTTAGGACAAGCAGCTTCTTTGTGCTTTGTTCCACAGCTCATACAGTAGTAAGCGAATTATCTGCAAACATTGAACCGAACATGCCTCGTCCCCTGATTCCCATTCTCCTCATCGTTCTATTTATCATATAGAAGTTAAGCAAAATGAAAACTCCTATTATAACGACCAAAGATATAGGAAACGGAAGCAATAGGGAAATTGTTATACTTATGGCTATGGAAATAGCGAACCACATCATTTGGTTCATAAGGAATTGTTTATTGTTACTATCCAGAATGTAGCAAATACACTCTCCTAACACATTATTATTAATCTAGTACGCGCATTTATAAAATGAGGTCTATAAACAAATCTTCTATCAAGATTTTACATTGCAGTCTTCTTAAGAAGTTGAGCTGAAAGTCAAGTTTTTAATACAGTAATTTTGTATCTTATCTCATGATTGGGAAGCGTTCGAGTCAACATATAAAAATATAAACTAGCGTTTCTAAAAGTATTGCATTCACATGAAAATCAATACGAATAGATTACTATATTCGTGGATTAGTGTAAGTTTTTTCATTACTCTTATTGTTATTGCTATTTATGGTGCTTCTATTTTTGTTGCAATACATGGTAACAATAATAGTGCATTTGCAATTGCAAGCAACGATAGACATGGTGCATTAATTGAGGACAGCCTTATTCCAAGTACCGATTCTGCAAGCGATATTAGCTACCATGAGACAGCTCCTTCTACCATTGCTATGGCATCATTTCATCAAATAAGTTTCGCGGACGATACCATGTTTCCTCAAACCTTCCAATCTTCGGGAACATCGTCAAATGATATCACTTTGAGCAACGGTAATACATTGCCAGCAAGACCAATCACTTTAACAGTAAATAAGATTCAAGCAAACAATACGTTAGTTCTTACATTACATAGTTTTAATGATAAATATCTATTGACAGCGGATTTAAGAGGTCCTGCCAAGCCTACCGCAAATTCGAATGCAGATAGTGCACAATTTGCTCTAACAGGAAGTATTATCATTAATAAAAATACAACATATCCTGTATCAGCTACATTGTCTGAAGATAAAGGCAAACAGGTAACTCTTTCTATTGCTGAATCAAAATCGCCAACCAATTTTAAAATAACACTTGATTTTTCGCCTCCACATGGGGAGCAACCACTAGCAGGAATATAGAGAATTTCTCTTCAAATGTTTATGTAAAGGATACATTAACTAGACGAGACGAGTATTGTGACAAACAAATAAGCATCTTGGATAATGCAACAACAGGTATCTGGTTATCAAACAACGAAAATCTTTTTGTGCATCTGTGGTTGCCTAGTTACAATTAGCACATGAACAAAATATTGGTCTCTGGCGGTGCAGGGTTTGTAGGAAGTCATATACTTATGCAAATTTAAAAAAAATAGAACGTGGGATATCTCTTCGCTTTTTTAATATATATGGAATGTGATTACAAGATTCATTGAACGGCTATCTAAAGGAGTTGCACCGGTAATCTATGGCGATGGTAAACAGACTAGAGACTTTATCTCTGTAAATGACATAGTCGATGCCATATTGCTGGCTATGGAATCTGATAAAATGCCCCCCTCAATTGTATTTAATATTGCAACAGGGAAATCTGTCAGCATAAACGAACTTGCCCACCTAATGATTCGAATCGCTGGCTAAGTTGGAGCCTATTTATGAACAAGAACGGAAAGGAGACATAAGATTCAACAAAGTAGATGTAACCAAATCAAAGAATATTTTGGGTTTTGTTCCGCATTCAAATTTGGAATCAGATTTAGAGGAATTGTTAAATCAACATCAAATTCTGCAGTCATAAGCTAGACTAACCAATAATCCAATTCTTGTAAAACATTTCCCTGTCAATTGTCTGTATGTCTTTTTGTTTTTATCTTGCAGATCAAGTCATAATGGCCTGCTAGACAGCCCGAATGATAATCGCGATTTTCCTTCCATTATGGATATGTGTGGTAAATATACTAGTATCACTATTACCAGGAATCCTGTCGCCTCAATTGGTATGCCATAATAATTTGCAATTATGTATTCGCTAAAGGAAAAAGGAGCAAACAGCGGAAATCTCGCTTTGCTGTCAACAAATACATCATATGCAATATGAGATAGAAACGCTGAAAAAGTTATAAGCGAAAAGAATATGAAAAATGAATTTCTTTTATGTGTATTGTCAGTAACGCTATATTGTTTTTTTACTTTGTCATAGTAGTAGCTGTCAGCTTTCGACCTTGTTTGGTCAGGCGTTGTATGTATGCGATTTTCTCTTGATATCTTATAATAGACCTGACCTGCAACAAGCCCCAATAAAACTGAAGATACTATAGCAAATGGAATAGAATGATCAATCCTAGCCTGTATGTGAAATCCAGTAAGGTTAAGTAAGTGATCAGAGTCAATCGTAAGTGCCATTAGTCCGATAAGTATGGAGGCTTTGACATTGCGCAAAGGAATGCTAACTATTACTCCAAACAAGAAATGGCCGCCTATCTCATTTAGAGTAAGCAAACGGAAAGGCTCTAGTGAGACGATGTATTGGTTTTTGTTAAGTAAACCAAAGAATGAATAAGCAAATCCCAGTAGCCCAAAAATTACTGCTAATGCTATTATTGCACAAAATGATTTTGCATTAGGAAATAATGACATTTTTTACCTCCTTCTTTCTGTATCTACAAAATAATAAGGAAAACGTGTGTAGCCGACTAGCAAAAAATCAATCAAATAGTATTAAATCAGTTAGTATCAAATCACGTATTATCATCATCATCATCATACATCAATAAACACATCATTGCCTCGAGTGTCAACATTGTATGTTGTTAACTTGACGCCAGAAAGGTAGTCTAGCAATTCGCCAGTTCTAATGTTGTAGTGCCAAGAATGTAAAGGGCATTCAACTACTTCGCCATCAATTTGTCCTGGAGCTAGCGATCCATCTTGATGGCGGCAAAGCGCCTCTATAGCGTAAAATCTACCATTAGCATGAAACAGGGCAATTCGTGTACCATTAATGTTAAGTTCCTTTCCTTTTTTATCGCCAATTTCAGATTTATGGGCTACTTTGACCCAGGTCATTTTGAGAATCGATTTATTGTATTGTAATGGGGTTATAAAATGTTAGTACTATTATTAATAATGCTATTTTTTTTCTCAAGAACGGTTTTGATTTCTCTGTTTTGAAGAAGGATATCGATGATATTATCTCGCTCTTCCTTTGATAGATCGCTGGATGCCTCAAGCGAATCAATTACCTTGAGTTTTGACAAGTCCTCTAGGCCCTTTTCAATTGTTATATGCGACTGGTAGACAAGTTTGCCAAAAGAGGTAAGTATCAGGAAGCCACCCTTTTTTTGAACCAAGTTTGCTTTTGTTAATGCACTTATTCTTGAATAGTATTGTTTTGAGGTTAACTTCAACTCGGATCTTAGCACGTCAGGTTCCCTTCTTTGAATTGCTATGGCCCTTAACAATGACAGGGCATGTTCGCTTGAAAGAGCTTTAAAAACAGCCGCAATGTCATGAACCTTAACCGTGCTCATGCAATAGTTTGGCATGAATCCATTAATTAACCTTGTTTAACAATAATACTCATTCAACGAGCATTTTGTATCTGCAAATGAAGATATTTACCAATATTTTCCATTATTGAGAAATATTTAGAAATTCCGGTTATACTCTTTTCTCTCAGATATTAGCCAGATGGTAAACTACAGATGCTATATCAACTAGAGAATGCCGATTTTACCCGCATATTTTGTTTCTCTAAGCAGAAGATTAAGAACACAAACTGAGTCGATATGTGGCATGATAATATTACAAAAAACTATAATCTCATAATATCGCCATCATCGTTGTTATATGCCACAATATCTCTTGATGTATTTGCTTACCGTATAACATATGAAAAACGACTAGTTAATTTCTTCAACAATATTACCTATATTTTCTACATCTGAGAAAAAACGAGATGTGGCTACAACGTACAATATCATCATAGTTGATAAATTTCTGGACCTTATGCTAGCAGATTTTCAATATTGGTTGTGTCTTTTTCATTTGAATGTTTCAAGCCCAAGAAGACGATACTTTTATCCTTACCATAGCTAACACGTTCAGCAAATTGACACTCAACGAAATGACTTTCAAGATAGTAATCCTCAGTGTGTTTCGTACTAGTAGTTTGTAGAAAATCGGTTAGTGCGTCGCGAGCTATCGTGTATTTTGCCTGTTCAAATTTTTGCAAGTCTGATTGCAAACGATGTATCTCATTGTTCATACGTTGATATAGTGGCGAGCTTCGGAATCGTTTATCAACCTCAGATTCTTCTATAGCATTTTTACTATCATTTGCTTGCATATTGCAAGCACTTGAACGTCTTTGTTCTACGCCCGACCGCGCTGCCTTTTGCTTTTGCTTATCCTTATATTTGTCAGGCAATAGTCTAGAAACCTTACTGTAAGACAAGAGTGCCTTTCTAGCAGCTTGTTTAATCAGCATGCCAACAGCATAATCACTTAATCCCTCTTCTCTTGCTATCTTCTCTATTTCTTCAAAATAATAACGCTTATTTAAATAGTAAGACATACCTGCCATCAGCTTTACTATAACCAAATGTAATTCTGGAGGCATAGTTTTTAGTGTTATAGTTCTTCCATTTTCAACGTATGGTTCTGTTTTGTCTTCAGCAGATATGACTTCGTTGAACAATTCAAAGATGTTAGTCATTTTATCGTGATTCCTATTCTT
This sequence comes from Nitrososphaeraceae archaeon, assembly GCA_035252175.1. Classification (GTDB taxonomy): domain Archaea; phylum Thermoproteota; class Nitrososphaeria; order Nitrososphaerales; family Nitrososphaeraceae; genus JAFAQB01. The sequence continues at coordinate 3,226 of DATFDI010000003.1, read as the reverse complement.
ATTTAGGGCAGAAGTGGTATATATCAGCTCCACATTTCATACTCAAGCGTTTACTATTATCCCCGTATTGGGTACCTAGTCTAGTATCGAATGTTTTTTGTTGGATAAAGATAAGATAAGCCAAATTCAAAAGCATAAATTTTCTGCTTTTTTGAAATTTTCTTAACCATAAAATTCCTAAATTAGTGTTCTCGTAGAAAATGACAATTAAATTAATTTAATAAAGGCTAATTTAAAATAAAAATAGCCATTTAAAACATAGGCAGGCGAGCATATTAACGAATCTATATAAATTTATTTATTTATTTATTTATGTATGTATGTATATATTATCAATCAACTGACGTTTAGAACAACACACATTTCCTTCGTCTACCATAACAAGCAAGGTGCATACAATTTTCCGGTGTTTATATAGAACCAGATGCCCATGTTCGTACAACAAATAGTGCTTTTGTTTTACTGAATATGGTGAGGTGGGCGATATAAGCTAGCAATGTACTATGTCCAGCTGCTGTATTTGATACTAAATGTCAATTTTATTTGGAAGGATATTATTTTATTTGGTAGCTTTCTCTCCTTTTATAGTATCCAAAATATATAGCCCTATATCAGTCGATTTCACTTTGCTATTCAAGAAATTGTAAAATACAAATAGTATTCTAGGCTCTGAACATTGCTATTTTTGAAAGGTTAACATAGTTAAGGCAAAAATAAATAAAAGTTGTATCGCTGGCAAAGCTGGCAATGAACTATGCCCACTAAGAAAGAAGCTGTTACTTCAGTGGTTATGACATTCTTGGTTGTTATTTTGATTTATAGTTCAGTAGCTAAATTTAATGCATTTGGGCAGTACAACAGCTATGAACATTGTACTTATACAGGCCAATATCCTCCAGTTGATGATCTAGCCTGGAGTTCTAATTGTTGCGGGTACAAGAATACTGATAAGAGTATTTTTGGTACGGTCACTCCTCCTGTTATGGTATGCCAGATTTGTAAAGGCGTAGGATCTCAAAAGCAATGCTTCCCTCCTCATCAACGTGTTGATTCTACACTACGACCATCTGAGCCTCAACAACCATCTCCTAATCCACCTTCTGCTCCGCCTACAGCATTATTCAATACCTCGCCTGGTGCTAACCAATTTAATGCTCCAATAACAAAAACAACTGGTGGTAGTAATACATCAAACCCAAATAACAATAATACTGCTGTTGGTCCTCCATCATTAGCAGGGAAGCTTACTGGAAATCCAGTTATCAGCCAACTTGGTACTAACACAACTGGCAATACTGCAAGTCCAACGCCGTCTATTGCTTCTGGAAATAACAATGCAGCCAAGTTGGCCAATACTAACTATTGGACTTGTGGAAGATTCAAATGTTGTAGCACAATTCCGCCGTACGAATGTTGGCCACGTAAACCTCGTACCAATACCACCTTCAATATGAATCCGGAGGCTGGCACGACACCAGGGAATAATGCATCCAATTCAGGCAATAGTGTACAACAACAGCAGCAACAGCAGCTTCAAGGTGGAAGCATTGGAAATGTAAACACTGGACAACATGAACAGCAACAGCAGCAATTGCAGCAGTCAACAACTGCTGTGTGTCCTGATGGTTCACAACCTGATGCGAATGGTAAATGTCCTTCCAGTACGACTTCCACCGCCAACAACCAGCAACAACTATCTCTTCCATCATCAACAACACCATCAGAGCAGCATCATCACAAAGGAAAGAATCTTTCAGAAGGAGGACAAGAATCAACAACCAAAAAAGGAAGTAACAATAATGATGTCTCTTCTAGTCCTCCTACTTGAGAATATAGACATTAGATACGTAACACCATGTTTCATTTTCCAGAGATAATATTTTCTCAAATAATATTTTCCCAGATTCCACAGACGATGTCTACGAATAGCAATATTACCTGATGTTGAAGAAGAAGAGGAAGAGTAGTCGTATTTGAAGCGGCTGGCATATGATTCTAGGGGTTATGGGTGACACCAAAAGAGAACTTCGTCCTAGACTCCATAAGAGGAGCTTTCATAGTAATGCGTATTGACAATATAATCAACTAGGTTACTTGAGAGTTAAACAAACCAATAAAGCGCCACTAATTTATGGATAACAAAAAACCACACAGTTATGTATATTTTGGGATTGTCCAGCATTGATGATTGTTTTGGCCTTGGCATTTATGATATCAATAACTTTCTATTGCAGTCATTTCGGAGATACTAAATACTCAATAACCGTTACTCCTTATCTGTAGCCATTTTTAACTTAAATACCTATACTCAAAAATTCGACCAAAAATATGATTGGATGTCTACAAAAATATGTAGGTAGCTAGCACATATTTACTTCTGATCAGTGGCCGTGTTTGAATGCATTTGGATTATGAGCGCATTCCCTTTTTTCATAGCCTGCGAGATGATGGTCTTTGGATGCCGCTCTCTTTTCACAAGCTTTAGTGTCGCCGCTCTTTTTTGCTAATGCTGTACCAGCTACACCGCTTGCTGTTATCAACGATACAGCCACGATAATGGCAAAAAATGCCAATGATATTTTTGAAATCATTTAATTGCAAAAGAATTAAGCCTAGTTATATTTCATTTTTATAGAAGAAATATTAATATCAAATGTTTTTTTTAAAGGATGTGGTATAATTATCAAATTTATATGGAAAATTGCTAAATCAGACATATAATAAATATGATTTTTTTGGTGAAAATATAAGATAAACGGTATTTGCTCAAACATAATCCTGAATGTCTTAACGGTATTTGAAAAATGCGTTGATTGTCTAGATGACCCGCGCTACTATAGATAGACAGATAAATATTGAAGTTACAACTAAACAGTTGAATGACCTTTTAATCGCCATCATTACAAGAGATAGAAGAAATGTAAGCTTGTTTTGCATCTATGTCGATGGGATAAGGAACTTTGTTGTCACATTATCATATCCATGCCAGGTCCTCCGTGTACAGATGCGTTGATTAAAAAACTCCTTGCAGAATTTACTGACTGATATCAGAAGTATAAATTAACTGTGTTAGTTATTGCCTAAATAAATAAGACAAAGTAGTTAATGATCTTATAGTAATCGATGATGCTGCCAGATACATTTCTAATGCAAATAGGAGGTACTGAATGGCTTATCATAATATTTCTAGGCTTATTTTTGTTATTTGGTTCAAAGAAGTTGCCGG
>DATFDI010000002.1:0-2659 GCA_035252175.1 Nitrososphaeraceae archaeon | reverse complement strand
TCAGTATAGCGTTCACTATATGCAGTCAGAAAACACACTTTGACTTTATCATCTAACTTGTTTATCTTTTCGTACAATTCATATCCATTCATAGTAGGCATCCTAATATCAAAGATAAGTGCGTCATAGTAATTTGGCTTGGAGGCACTTAAAGCAGCAGTAGAATCATTAAATGCGTCAACTTCAAACCCATCATCTTCTAAAGCTATTTTAAATATTCTTGAGTTATCAGGCTCATCATCTACTATCAAAATTCTTTTTCTTGTTTTCAAATATGTTCGCTATACTTTTTTAAATTATTATTGTTGCACATGATGAAAACACGCGTAGGTGATTATTTCCAAACAGCATTATGATATTCTTGAAGTTCTTCAAATTGCTTTGGATTCAAAGAATTGATATTTTCAGCTAAAAAAGCACATAACCAATTAATGGGAGGTCAAAGTTTTTGCCTAGCTTTGATTCATAATATAGCAGGTCCAACGTCAAGCCAGATTCAAAAAATGCGGACATATCGCCAAATATTCTAATAGCTTTTTTTCCATTATAAACAGCAAGATCAACCATTGCAGTGAATGTGGCAATTATTCTATCAGGGTTAAGATCCGCACCATCAGGGAAATACCAACTAGATGTGGATTCTATAGTTACATTCCCTCTTTTCTCAAGCTCCTCTAAATTTCCGCCTAGCGCACTCTCATTTTCTTTGATTCTTTTTATAAGCTTGTCTTTACCAGCATCCTCGGTAAGTATCATAACAGCTTCATTTCTACTTAGCCCTTCGCTTAAGAATTCAAAAGCTTTGTTTATTTCATCATCAATATTTTCATAAATAGCCATTAAATGGTGTCATATTTGTACTATTTCTGTCATTCTTTTTATTGACGATAGCACATAAATCGCCAGATTTTACATAAATTATATGTGAGCTTCTATAAAAAGTCTATTAATAAAACGTAAGCATGATAATGCATACTAGTCTAGCTCTACACAAATTCAGCGAAGGTGAACCTCACACCTTCTGCAATATTTTTTACCAGATAAATAATTGCTTTTACCAAATACTATCTTTTTACATAACCTTTCACATATATTCTGCAAACCAATGGGGAATAATTAGAACACAATATGATGCCATTAAAAGCATTGAACGTCAAAACAGGGAGGGAGGGAGCATTAGGTTATTTAACGAGGATATTAAGTTTGTTTAGTAGTACACACGTAACAATGCTAACACTCCAAGCAAGTTCAATTGTGCATACAGCACCTTTATTGTGGAATTTGATAGTCGCCTTTTTGCATGTGCTCTGTTAAGACATGATGTTGCATATCGCCCAAGCTTTCAAATTTTGCGTTACATAGCTTGCAAGTAATGCTATCTTGCTCTAATAACGCATCTTCTTTGGATAATATTTCTCTATTTAGTCTATGCGCAATATAGGGTATAAACCTGCGTTAACGTAGTTATCTGCAGATGAAGACGAAAATACGTAAAATGATAATAACAAAACAATTGCAAATAATTCAAGTTTTCATATTCGATTCAGACCTTGCTTGAAACAGAGGAGCTAATGAATAAAGTCAAATAAATAGTAAGGTGCATAGTTATCGAAAATATTACCATAATATAGCTCTGATGATAAAACAGATTTTAATTAATTTATATTTTCATTCCATATCCATAAAGCAATAATAAATAAATCAATGATTATATGTTTAGGACAATACTTACTATTGCAACTGTTTTGTCAATTGCATCTGTTTTATTCCAAACTGGTTTTGCTAACTTGGCATTGGCCATAGCTGAGCCACTCCTCCCAATAAATACTGGCAATGCAAACCTAGATAATAACATACCAAAGTTCTTTAGCTGTATTAAAAAAGCTGTGAAGCAGAATGTCAATGTACAAGATTCATACTTCAAACACGAACCTACAAAAGACGAGGCAATCAAATGCTATCATGATGTTATAGCTGAGAGTAGCAGTGGCAGTAGCAGTAATGGCATTAGTGCTGAAAATCTTAAAAGGAGTGATTAGAATCTATGCAATACAACAATAAATGTCAACTCTCATCAAAGGCTAATAGAAAATCGACAACAAAGACTACTACCACTTTGACAATAGCTGGTATATTTGCTATAGTAATGTCATTGTCTCTCTTGTTTCAAATTAGTAGTATTGCTTCTGCTCATGCATTATCCCATTACTTTAATTGTATAATAAGAAATGCTAACAAGAGTGGCACTCTTACGCTTACAAATGTGGAAACATGCTACGATAAGGTATTCAAGGGTGCTAGTTCAAACTATAACCCTAACTCTGAATAAGATTCTTGCTTGCTTACCTATTATTTAGTAATCTCTTTCTTAACTGATATGTTGTATTAACTAACTAGTCGTCGTAATCCCCTAAATACCATTGCATACCACTTAATACCTTACATCCCTAGTCGTTAAATACCATGTTTCCTACGTGATATAGACAACATGTCAACATCAAAGAAACAAGATAGAAAAGAAGATAACAATATAACCGAAACATATTCACAGCTTCAGCGAGAGCAGGAGCAAGCAATAACCAAAGCATTAGATGAATCTAAAGATAACATAAAGAAAACAACCAACGAAGCAAGAAGAGAAATTCCACGTTATACAGAT
>DATFDI010000001.1:0-10351 GCA_035252175.1 Nitrososphaeraceae archaeon | reverse complement strand
ATTCGTGCCAGAGACTTGAATCAGATGAGAGATGTTGTAGAAAATAAGATACGTAAATTACCACATATTTTGGAAACAGAGTTAATGACTGTTTTGAAAACTAAAAAGGAAGAGCAAATAGTTTCTTTGAAAAAGGATATTGTAACATAGAACGCTCCATATTTGATGACGATTAGTCACTATAAAAGCTAAAAATAAACAGCGTAATATTACGAGACAAAAATTAATCTTCGAGCATAGAAGTTGAGTGAGTGGTATAAGGAGTTTAGAAGGACTATATGAAAAGGCGACAGTAATAGATCATTTATTTTGCGCAAGGTCTTTAAGCAAATAGAGCATTCAAAAAGAAATATCAAAAATTCAAGTTAATATGAGATCAAGTGGTGGATTGGGTTCTACTTGTTTTGACATATTATGTAAAACAATTCTCCTGATTTCATATTTAAGTCTGTAGCGTTGGCAAGGGAATTATCATGTAAACATCGAATAGTAATGCTTTCACCTTTTTTCAAATCGACGTCTCCTCCAGGCCTTTCGCAATTGAATCTCAGTTTGTTTGGTTGGTCATACTTGAAAACTTCTGTACTTGTCGTAAAATCCTTATCTTTAACAAGATCACAGCCAAGAGCTAGCGTGGCGCCTGGACGTATTGGATATATATTATCTGCAAAGCTTGAACGAGTTACCATAGGCGTTGCTATTAATGATATTATTATAGCAAAAAACATCATGATATAAATAACTATAAACACATTTCGGTTACTGTCATTAATCATCATGTGTGCGTTAATACAGCATAAAGAAGCAACTATAAAGATTGTGAAGTGAAAACGCCGAATTTCATCCAACGTGTCAACTACTAGCTGAAATCTGAACCTACGATTAGATTTAGATACATGAGACTAACTTCCATGTATAAATATTGAGCACAAAATTACTGATTTGGGTAAAATCTCCTGAGCATAAATTGAACCCTATAATAAGACAAACGCGGTAAAAGCAAATATTTGAGCGTAGAAATTGACTAGAAAGAAAATGATAGGATGGGCCAGCATAGGAGTAAGGCTCAAGAATTAAGCAGTCAAGGAGATAGTTTGATATTATTGTACCTTACCACGAAGATAGATTGATATTATATGTCCTTAGTTGCAGATTATTTTAGCCTGCTTCATCCTATGAGACTATGATCGTACCTTTCATTCCGTCAGCTGAATGTATTGTACAACGATAGTCAAAGATCCCATCAGCATCAAAGTTGTATCTCCAAACTTCATTAGGCTGTATAAAGCCGCTGTCTACCGATATTGGAATAGTGTGTGATGACAAAGAAGAGCTAGACATGTTGTTATTGTTACTATTAACATATTTATAATAAATACCGACTACATTATGCGGAAGATCAGAATTATTAAACCAAGTTAATACTGAGCCAGGTCTTACCTTAACTGTATCAGGCATAAACATGTTCATTCCAGAAAATATAAAATTTGGCTGTATTTTCTCCTTCATAACTCTCTCTGGCTCTTCGGACATTCCTGTAATTGTGCCTTTACCAAGGTCAACAAATACATTCCAGATATGCTGGTGGGATTCGCCTGTCTTGTTTGATATTTGATTGAAATTTATAGGATTTGAATAGAATTCTCCGTCAACATATTGCCAATTAGATGTAATTATTACCTGACCAAAATTACTGTAACTGATTTTTCCACTTTTGTCTTGTAGAAGAGTTGGCTGAACTCCAGCTATTGTCAGTGTTCTACCTTTTTGTCCAGCAAGTATCTGCCTTACTGCAGTGTCATTCTGTGCTATCTGCACACTTTTTGCTGCAGCTTGATTTATGGCATATGCGAAAGTATTATCTGCAGGGGTGGGTGTTTTTATTACTCTAAGGTCATTTTTTATCGACTGGTCAGACATAGGGTTATAGTTAGATAATCTTTGTTCAGGCGTGAGCCTGGTTGAAATCAAGGTTATTCCAACTGCCAATATTATAGCTATAATGACTATTAGAGGGATCAACTCTCTGCGTTTGAATTTATTGCTTTTAGTCAATGATTCTTATCTGTCCTTTATAGCACTACCAGGTATAAAATCCTAATTTCATCAACGTCAGGTATCTTATCCTTTTACCTTTTGTCGTTTTTGTTGTATCAACTATCAATAGACTTAATTTTTGTCTTTTTGTATCATCTCCTGCTACTCCTTACATTTAAGTGCTTTGGCTAAACCATCTCTTGTTGTTGAGAACGTCCTTTTACCTCTAGGAGTTTGCAAATACTTGCAATTGTCGAAAATCCCTAGCTGTTACCTATTGCCAATTGCTTGACAGGCTGTCGAATCCCCACTTAAATAGAACTTTCAATATACTATCTACATATTTATCCCAATTTGGCGTAATGGCAAGAGCATTAATGCACAATATATAAAGAAGACTCATTATGAAAATATTTCATATTAAAAAATACTATAATTTATTGAATTGGTGTTGATAATTGTTAATGATGGCAGTGATAGTTTGGGTTTAACCATTCAATAAATGCTGCATAATTCAGTGATCTACCATCATAGATATAGTCTGGAATTATTTTAATATACTTAAAACCATTTTTTAAATCAAATGACAGAACTTGGTCTTGTAGTTCACCATTTACAACTTTTTGTGCATATTCAAATGGAGACATCTTATCTGCATATTCGCAATAGTTATATAACCTGCCTCCAGCAATTACTCTCTTTAAATTTAATTTTATGGCTAATTCTTTTCTAGCTCTAAAGAGCATCGTAGCAATTCCTTGTCTACGGGAATTAGGATGGATACAAATATCATCTCCATAAAGGCTATCGCCTTTAGGATTATGGGTTCTAAAAATACCACGATGTCCAACAACATCATACCATGAATGATCACAATACTCAGGACTTAAAAAAACGATTAAGCTACTTGCCGAACCAACTACCCGTTCATTTAGTTCTGCACAGAATTGTCCTTCTGGAAATAAATTAATGTGATCTTCAAGAAATGATGGCTCAGATACTATTCCATTAGCCACGTCTGAAAATGATTCTCTTTGTATATCAACTATTTCGGGAATATCTTTCATACAGGTATTTCTAATTATTATTTTGTTTACGTTATTATTGTCTAACATAGGTACATTAACAATAGCGAGAGTGAGATCATAAATACATTTCAATATTTCATTAACATATGATGTTATCTTAATGAATTGAAACTTGAATATTAATGCAATTTAGATACGTTTACAAAAGACTATATAATAATATGTATAATATATTATGCTGGATCCAGTCTAAGGAAATATAATAATATGAATTACAATAAACTAAGCCCAGAAGAAGAGAGAGTCATTGTACATAAAGCAACTGAAATTCCCTTCACTGGTGAATATGACGATTTTTATAGGGATGGAACATTTATTTGTAGAAGGTGTAATGCACCTCTTTTTTCATCTAAATGTAAATTTGATGCCGGCTGTGGATGGCCAAGCTTTGATGAAAGTTTTCCAAATGCATTAAAGCGTGTACCTGATCCTGATGGGATAAGAATGGAAATACAATGTAAAAATTGCGGTGGGCATTTGGGACATGAGTTTATTGGAGAAAATCTGACAAACAGGAATACGCGGGAATGTGTCAATTCATTATCCATACGTTTTATACCAAAAGGAGAGGAGTTGCCGTTGATAATACATGCAGAATAATAATAACGAAAAGACTGAAATCATAACACTTGCTTTTAGTGTACAGAAGCAATCTTCAAGAGACTCAAAGGTGTCAAGTCCATCTTACCCTGCTATGCAGGCGGAATAATAGAAAATCCCCCCTATGACCAAGTATGTACTGGAGCAACTGGATATGCAGAGTCAGTTCGGATAGAATTTGATCCAAAAATATATCCTTTGGAAAGCTTTTAGATATTTTCTGGTATATGCATATCCAACCACTCTTAATCGACAGGGAAATGATGTTGGTATACAGTATCGATCTGCGATATTTTTTCATAATCTAAAGCAAAATGATATTGCAGAGAAATCAAAAGAAGAGCTTGGGAAACATGGGCTTTACAAAGATTCTATAATTACAGTAACTTACTCCTTTTAAAAATTTTTATGTTGCTGAGGATTATCACAAGAATTACTATGAACTACATCAAGACGCTCCATACTGTAACTTCGTTATTGATCCTAAAATGCAAAAACTGCTTCGAAACTATAGAAATGACGTGAGAGATGAATACAAAAATGTAGATTGGCAATTTCTTGCCTGACGATGGTTCACGATTTTTTTCTCCAGTCAATCGAAGACAAGTTAACGGCATCCAGAATATGACATGGAATGTATTTTCTGTGTAACATTACTAAAAAATGCATGACTATACATAGTAGGCATTTATTAGATAATGAATTTATTGCACTAGAGAGTACTATAACTAGCTTATAGCTTTGAATAATTCTTAAAACAAAGAATTGATGGAAGATGAGAATTTGAATGACAAATAGTGAAAAAGAACTGCGGCAGGAATTACGCATCATTTGTTGTCCTTACTCTGTCGTTAGGACCTCTCTTTGTTTACACAAAGCAGCAGCAATTCAGCCCACGCGAATACTTGCACCCGCAAATGCAGATTCTACCAACGCTATGCAAGAAGCCAGATCCGCAGAAAACCAAGCTGGGCAAACTGGACAATCTCTTATGAATAAGACAGTAGAAAATCTTCAATCGTGATTGACGTGAGAGATATTACGAAGAATAACCCTTGAATTAAATGAATTCAGAAAACAAGAAAAATAATTTTATACATATTAGAATTGTATTCATAATTAAGTCATATTATTTCGCTACGCAAATCAATCAGGGGTAGGTAGGATGAACAATTCATTAATATCAGCAGCCTTGCTTTTGCAAAGTGGATTAATGGACTTTCCTATGCGGTCGCAAATCTTGCTAAGGGATTTAACAAGAGCATCGTCTCTGCTATAGGCCAATGCCTGATGTTGGACAGTCATCCCTACGAGCATTACTGCGGCCATGATAGCAATTATAGATAGGTGATTCAATTTATATATTGGTAGGACCGTCGTGAATTTATTCTTTATAAATTATCGTTTAATAACAATTGGTGGCTAAATGATTTTACAACATTATACTTTATTTATCTTATCCATCTTTCTTACAGGTAAGCTCAATATCACTAATAGTTGTCAGAAGCTGTTTCTAAATATGCGTGACGAATTCCAAAAGTGAAATTCGATCAGTCAGGATTTAATCCATTACAATATGGGACATTACTAAAATCCATTCTGTGATGATAAAAAAGTTCCTGTCGGGCTAATACAATTAATACATTTTTGTAAAATGGCGATTTTAGGTTTATAAGATCAAATTTTGTATGTATATCTATGGGCAGTAGGAGAAGACGGACGCTTATAAAGCCCCAAGGAAGAACACGTAGTACTAGAGGTAGATGTCCCAAGTGTGCCACAATAGTTAAGTTCAATGTTACTGGTCAAATCGGAAAAGAAATCTATGAATGCACAGGATGTACAACCAAGTTCCCTATAGACCAATTGTAATGCGTATTTAATGGCTTACATTAGGATAGGTAATACTAAAAGGACATCATGAAGAGATGGCTACATCTGTACATCCATATTTTTATACAACCAGCGAACTTATGATGTCCAACCACATTGTTTTGGAAAAATTCAATGCCCACTAAAGTTCTTTTTATTGATTGACTGGCTCTATCAGATTAATTACAGTGCTTTATTTGGTTCTTCTATGCTATATCAAAATAATTGAATGACTTATATTCACTAGCTGGATAGGCAACTGCTGTTATCTTCTGATTATCGCATCTGAGAACCACTTTGGCAACATGTCCCTTGCATTTCTTATTAAATAAGATATACTGCTATCAAGAATGTAGGTATTTGCAAAATCATCTTTACTTCTAATGCTTCTCCCGTATGCTTGAACTAGTCTTAAAATGGTATTCCAATTATACCAATTCGGGTCTCTTTCTTTCATTGCTGATATCTTCCTATCTGTAAGATCAGGATACGGTACTTTTACTATAATCTGGAATCTAGATAAATAATCCTTCAAATCCACACCAAGATATAGTGATGGAGATATCAGTACAGTGGGTTTTGTGGTTTGAGAGTGTTTTTGCAATATCTCACTGCGGTCAAACGTTGGCCCAGTTTCTATGAGCCTAGCCATATTCTCTTTACTTATATTGTCCTTTATGAATTGCAACTGCGAATATGATGTTGTATGGATAATTCCCTTCTCATTCTTATGAGTAGTCATTATATTGTTAACAGCATTGGCAATTGATGGTAAACTCTGGCCAATTGTTTTTGCATTAAGCCATGCTACATTCATTAGGTAAATTGGCCTGTTTTTGACTGGAAACTCTGATTGCTCAACTCGGATAAATTGTACCTGGTCAGGTTTGAGTCCTATTACTTTGCAGAGATAGTTTTTGCTAAGTATTGTTGCACTCATGAATAGAGTTACTGCTCCCATGTCAAGAATATCATTGAAGTAATTTGAGACATTAAGTGGAGTAAGCACTACTCTCTTTAATTGATTATTCGAATTCTTTTCTATGTTTGTAACTATCCAGTTTTGTCTATTATATTTCATGTCTTCAATTACTGCAGCCACATTCTTCTCCTTTGTCAAAGCATCAATGAGATTTTTTTCAGTATATTGTTCATAGGGCTTGTTATCTTCTACTGCATCACTAGCTTTGTCAATAAACTGGAGTAGTTCTTCTCTTAATTCGATCGCAAAATCTATCCATGTTTCTATATTGTAGTCCATTTTATTTGGAAATTGCAACTTTGGAATTAGGCGTACAATGGCTGGTGTGTATATTATAAAACTTCTAAAATCTGCTACTTCTGACTCCACTGTGTGTGCTTCATCGAGAACAAGCAGTTTTCTTCGATGCACATTACTAGAATAAAAGAGATCAGAAAGGAAATACTTGTAATTATAAATGGTATGAGTAGATCTAGCAGCTATCCATTTTTGATGATAATAGTGACAAGGCTTCCATTCAAAATCAATAATCTTTGATTGGGATTTCATCTTATCAATATATTTTTTCTTAGCAAAGTTATCCAGATCTATCGTTTCATACTTAGTGCCTTCGCCCTCTGCTTTGTATTCAATCATTCTAGTTTTATAAATACAGTCATAATCATCGTCCTTCATACAAGGACCATACTCACATGTTTCCTCTAAACCCATTTCATACTTTACAAGACATACAAAGTTGCTTTTACCTTTGACTTCACGAATAAATGGAAAATCTCTAGAATATTGAGTTTGTAGATCTTTAGTAGCAGTACATATATGTGAACTTCCGAGATATCTTGCCAATGCAATAGCCACTGGACTTTTACCAAAGCCAGTTGGTGCCTCTAGAAAAATGTGCTTGAATCCAGATTTTAAAGCCTGTTCAATTTCTGAAAGTATTTTCTGCTGTTTTTCTCTTATAGTGGAGAGTGGAAAATAACTTTGTAAGGACATAGTCTGTAGGTGATTACTTGTTTACTGAGTGTACGTAATTAAAACTTACCAATATCAGGGATGTCAACAGAATTAAGGTCAGTGAATGTCTTAATTTTTTCGATAGTCTTTATTCCAAGTAACTAAAAGACTATTGATCCGTGATTCACAACCTTTAACAGAGTCTTTTGGTCACATACTTCAACAATATCTACACACCATCGTTGATATGAATGAGCCATATAAGCCAGGGAGATAACAAAGCGTCTTGGTCTCTATGACTCTTAAGAGTGATTAAGCGATAGTTAATTATTGTTGTTAAATTCATCTTGTATATGAAATATGATACTATCCTTCACTATCATCATTTTTCAATTTTTCATATAATATAGTGGTAGAACGTGCCACTAACTTTGCCACTCTGATAGGTTCAGGTATAGAACCTTGTAAAGTAAATGAGTTAAGTACTGTTATAGCGTGCTTTAATGTTAAACCCCAATATCGTATAAAAAGAAATTTTCCAGTTTTTAATAATATTCGATCACGTTTACCTAATTTACTATACAGTTCAAGCTTTGATTCTGGATTATCAGGAAAGTGATGCCGTATACTAGTTTCAAGTCCAACAGAATCTTCGAATGTTATTGCAATTACCGGAAGTCCAGTCTCAATTTGAATTAATTTGCCATCGATAATATTATACATACTTATGACTAAGCCATCGAGTAGTATACAGTTTATATCGCTTCTTTTTAAGGATTTGAACATGCATAGAATATTTTCTGTTGAATCATTACCTCTTAATGTTGTGTTATTGAGAACTATTCCATCAATTATCAAATCACGTCTCATTACTACGCCTGCAATGGTCGACTTTATGTATGGTGGTTTGAAACTTTCTGCTACTCCAAAAACTCTAATCCCCTTTTTTTCTGGGTGAAATCTATGATTGATTATATTTTCAAAATCATGACAATTATTGCAATTATTCCTCATAGATCTATAGAGAGAATTAATCTAAGCTAAAATAAACTATATCTTTTACTTCTACAACATAGGTAATTGTTTCATTCTCATTCAAATTATGATGATAATGGAAATTCTTGTTAGCTATAGTAATGCTAACAGAAATTGGAAATATAATATCAGCTTAAGGTCAAGTAAATCTGACAACAGAAAATATTACTATAATACAAGAACAAAAAACAGTGCTATGCGATCCTAATAATCCAAAGCTCAAGATTGTTAATACAACTGAATCAAAAATCTGTGGTATTCCAATAGAACATCACTTCATCAGCAAGTACTAAAACAGGAGATTAAGCACCATCACCTTCGCAGCCAGAGACTTCTACCACACCATCCACAGGTCCCACTTCATAATAGAATAAACCGCAGAGATCCCCGTAGTCTTACATTTTCTGTAAACCACATTCATAAATCGAATTATTGGATATTGGTAGAAAAGGAGAGAATCTAGCTAACTGGTAGATATCATATTATGAAAGTTGCGAGTAGTGCAGGACACCTGATTGGGAGAGTAATGAGTACAGACTTCATCAGGTGATGTCTTGCAAACGATTTGTTTACCAACTGTTTTGCATAAAGCCGCAAATACAGGATTTGAAACAAGAAATATCCCACACACGATTATAGAAGTAGATATAGCAATCGTTGTCAGTATGAAAAGCGTTGTAGTATAGGTCATGCTAGTCATACAAGGGAGGTAATTATTATATGCATATATAGATTAAGACATTTTCTACTATAGCTTGATTAGAATAAAATAAGTGCTAAAAGAAGAAGATAAGATCGTTAGCTTGACCTGCTTAGTTATCAGAGGTTTAGATTATAGCAAAGGAAAATAACATTATAATACTACATGCTTTTCATAGTCGTCTTTGCGCTCTGGTTATAGTCACGATAATAAGTCTAATCTAGTCCGAAACTATGAAATGGTACTTATATTACGTCAAAAACTTATGAAAAATAAGGTGGCAATATGTTAGAAGAGAATAGATACAAGTGTTGCTACTTGTAATGTCAATGCATAGTATATTATATGTAACGAAAGCATAGCTATCGGTTAGTTTGGTTTTGCGATGGCAATTGTTGCTGCTGTTGTTGTTGTGGTTGTAATGGCAACTGGAAGAAAGGAAATCCTCCACTTCCAAGAGCATATGGCATTTGTCCATTCCACTTATTAATAGACTGCCATTGTAGATATTGTGGGTCTTGTCTTAATTGGTCTGTAATGACCTTGATTGCTTGAGCTTCTCCTTCTGCCCTAGCAACATTTGATCTAGCTTGTGCTTGAGCTTGAACAACTGTCTGATTAGCCACTACCTGTACAGCTCTCAGATTATTTTGTTCAGTCAAGTATTTCTGATAGGCTACTACTTTTGATTCAACTTGATTGGCAAACGCTTCAGAGAATTTAAAGTCAGTTATAAATACAGTTTCAACTGTTATATCTCTGGTAGAAAGAGTATTACGAATAGCTTGGGCTATTACAGCCTTTGCGGTCTCCCTCTTTGTTATCAGCTCTTCTGCATTGAACTTTGCAACACTTGCTTTAACTGATTCTTGTATTGTAGGTGCTATTATCCTATCTGCATAGTCTGCACCAAGCTGCTGATATACAATGTTTGCATCATTTGGATCAATATGATAGTTCAGAGCTATCACAGTAGCTACTTCTTGCAAATCATTTGAAGCAGCTGACGCATCAGCTTGGAATTTAAGCGTACGTACTTCTAGCTGTATAACTTGTTCAGCAAATGGTATGATAAAATGTAAT